>NZ_JASLCN010000486.1 GCF_030151805.1 Fluviicola sp. | reverse complement strand
CAAATGGCTACAACGTCAATTATCTCATTTGGAATGCTTCCATTCAACGTTCGTTCCTGAAAACCGGAAATCTCCTGGTTGGTATTGAAGCATATGATATCTTAAATCAGAATATCAGTAACTACCGTACGGTGAATAACAACGTAATCGTCGATCAAAGAACCAATATTATTCGTCGTTACTTCATGGCAAAAGTGACACTTAGATTCAACAATTTTAAAACGAAAGAAGATGATGGGAATGGCTGGTATTAGAATAAGTATTCTTCTGGGAATATTGTTCCTGGGAGGAGCTGTACAGGCTCAGTTGGTTCGTGAAGGTAAAATTACTTATGAACGAAGAACGAACCTGTGGAAAATCTTTGAAGATGACCGGATGCGGCAATTTGTCGGAGAAAAGAACAAAATCAAAGTAGAAGATTTTACGCTTTATTTCAATGATACAGCTTCTTTGTTCTCTTATGTTACACCTGATCAGCCTGATCCTCAGAGTTGGTTAACAATGAAAAACACAGTGTACAACTTGTTTGCGAAAAAACAACGTTTTGTATATATGGACATGATGGGAAATTCGATGACAGTTGGTGATTCTTTAGTGAAACACACCTGGAAGATTACCGATAAAACCCGTAAAATTGCAGGTTACGAATGTACCCGTGTAATCTGGCAGAAAAATGATTCCACGCGAATTTATGCATGGTATACGACAGATATTATCCCAACTGTAGGTCCTGAGAATATCCAGGGCTTGCCGGGTGCGGTTCTCGGATTGGCAACAGAAGACGGAAGTATCGTTTATTTTGCTAAAAAAGTGGATATTATTGCTCCTACTCCGGAGCAGATTACACAGCCGAAGAAAAAAGGAAAGCAATATACCGAAGCGGAATTGATTGCGGAATTGAAACAAAAGTTAAAAGGTCAGCCTTTCGGAGATCAGATCATTACCGGGATGTTCTATTGGTAGATTTTTCTAAAGAATATAAAAACAAGAAGGGGCGAATAATTATTCGCCCCTTCTTGTTTAGTCAATATCGAGAACTGTTAGTTTGGCAAATTTGAGAAGCAATGTTTTTGCTCCCGCATGCGGGAAGAAAATGGTTGCCTTCCGATCTACTCCGCTGCCTTCCAGTTTGGTTACTTTCCCTTTTCCGAATCGCTCGTGTTCCACATTGTAGCCAACTTTGATGTCGATGTTTACATCTCCGGCACCGCTTTTGGAATTCAATTCAGACATGCTTTTCATACTTTTCGGAGCAGAGGATGCCGCAGTGTTTCCGGGCATTCTGTTCAATCCGCCGGTAAAAGGCCGGTCAAAACCTGTTCGTCCGGAATTCAGTGAACGACCACCTGCCTGAGGAGCACCGTAAGCTGTTTCAAAACTCAAATAATTCGGGTCGATCTCAGAAATGAATCGACTTGGTTCGGACGTAATCAGATTTCCCCATTGGAAACGCGAAGCTGCATAGGAAATCGTACAGTTTTTCTCAGCACGGGTTACTGCTACATAGAACAAGCGTCTTTCTTCCTCCAATTCCGTTCGGGAATTAATAGAAAGTTGTGACGGGAAGAGGTTTTCTTCCAATCCGACCAAATAAACGTGTTTGAATTCAAGCCCTTTACTGGAGTGAATAGTCATCAAACTGATCTTATTCTTGTCTTCTTCTTTTTCGTTATCCGCATCCGTTAACAATGCTACATCAATCATGAAATCAGATAGCGTTGCCGGTTCATCTTCTCCTTTTTGAACGGTGAATTCTTTGATCGCAGCCAGTAATTCCTCGATATTCTGATAACGTTCCACTTCTTCCGGACCTTTGTCTTTTTCAGAATACAATTCTTTTAGAATTCCCGAGCTTTTCGCAATGGTTTGAGCCAATTGGTAGGCATTTTGGGAATTCAACTGAGCTGAGAAACTCTGGATCATAATTACAAACTCAGAGATTTTCTGTTTTGTTGCAGGGGGAATTGCAACCGGATACTTACCGAACTCGGAAATCACGTCCCAGATAGCAACGTCGTAATTGTTTGCTGCGATGATAATGTTTTCCCAGGATGTTTTCCCGATTCCGCGTTTCGGATAATTGATCACGCGCTTCAGTGCTTCTTCGTCTTTCTGATTTGCCGTTAAACGGAAATAGGACAAAATATCCTTGATTTCTTTACGCTGATAAAATGAAAGTCCGCCGTAAATTTTGTACGGAATATTCATTTTTCTCAAAGCTTCCTCGAATGCACGCGACTGGCGGTTTGTTCTGTATAGAATAGCAAAATCCGTCCAATCTCCGCTTTCCTGGTGTTTGACATCAAAAATCTTGTTGGCAATGATTTTACCTTCTTCGTTATCGGTCATTGCACGAATAACACGAATCGGATTTCCTTTGTCATTATCCGTCCAGACGTTTTTCTTAATCTGTTCCTTATTCTTTGAAATAACACTATTCGCTGCCTCAACAATACTCTGAGTACTTCGGTAGTTTTGTTCCAGTTTGTAAAGTTTATAATCCGGGTAATCGTTCCGGAAATTGAGAATGTTCTGAATGTTTGCCCCGCGGAATGAATAGATACTTTGCGCATCATCTCCAACCACGCAAATGTTTTCATAAACGGCAGCCAATTTTTTTACGATCAGGTATTGCGCATAGTTGGTATCCTGGTACTCATCCACCAGGATGTATTTGAATTTATGCTGATAGTAAGAGAGAACATCCGGGAAATCGCGTAAAAGCACATTGGTTTGAAATAACAAATCATCGAAATCCATTGCTCCGGCTTTAAAACATCTGACGGAGTATGCCTTGTAAATTCGTGCCAATTCGGGACGCTGACTGCTTTTGTCTTCATCCATGATTTCCGGATTACGCGCATAGTCGTCTGCGGAAAGCAGGTTGTTTTTCGCTGCGGAAATCCGTCCGTAAACCATACTTGGCTTATAGATTTTATCGTCCAGGTTCAATTCCTTGATGATGTCCTTCAACAAGCTTTTGGTATCCTGTGTATCGTAAATGGTAAAGTTTTGCGGATATCCCAATCGGTCGGCGTTGATCCGGAGGATGCGCGAAAAAACGGAGTGGAAGGTTCCCATTGTAATGTTTTTCGCCTCACTTGAACCCACGATCGAAGCAATCCGCTCAGTCATTTCTTTAGCGGCTTTATTCGTAAAAGTCAAAGCCAAAATGTTGAATGGGTCTATTCCCTGATCGATCATGTAAGCAATACGCATGGTCAGAACCCGTGTTTTTCCGGAACCTGCTCCGGCAATTACCATGGTTGGTCCTTCAAAGTTCTCTACCGCAACGCGTTGACTTTCGTTTAATCCGTTTAGATAATCCATAAGAACAAAGATAGTAACTATGAACTACTTGACAGAAAGGAAAGTAATTGATTCCGCTATATTTTTTAAACAGCAAATCAGTATTCGCAGAAATAAAGCCGTGATACTCAGATGTTCAAACGAGGTTCAACCGGTGCGATACGATTTCGGATTCGTTTCCCGGTATTTCTGAAATAACTTGTTCATATGGCTTGAATCGTTGAAGCCTACGCGTAAAGCGATTTCTTTAATCGGGAGACTACTTTGTTTCAATAGTTTTTCGGCTGTTTGTAAGCGGGTTTCATTGATCATATACCGGAGCGAATTTCCGGTATGTTTTTTAACAAAGCTTCCGACGTACCCGGGAGACATGTTCAAGAATTCAGCTAAGGCTTTTTGAGAAATTTTTTCTGAGTTCCCGATCTCGCTTCGAATATAATAGAGTAAACGGTCAATGGCAGTTTCTTCGTAAGCGGCGAAATTTTTACCCGATAAGGGTACAATGTTTCGAAGTACCATCAGTAAAATTGCTCCGAAAAGTTCATGTGCGATTTGTTTGGAAAAGCGACCGGGATGTTTGAATTCATTCAATAACTGAACACATAATGCGTGAATAAAGCTTTTGTCGCTTTGTGATTTAACGATGCATTGCGTCTGATTTCTTGCCAAAAGCAGCAATTCCCGGGTTTCTTTTGATAGGTGGTTTGACGTAATTAATGCATTTTTCTCTTCCAGGAGCGCTTCCGTAAATTTCAAGTAAGTGAAAGTAGTTGCTTCCGTAATGTGGAATTGATGATAATCGTGTGGTGTTAAGAGAAAGATGTCGTCTTTCTTGTATGGAAATGTAATATCATTCACCATGTGAAACCCGGAACCTTCATTGATTAAAATCAATTCATAAAAATTGTGTGTATGAACCGGATGAGGCCAGGAAGTCATGTGGATCTGAAATATGTTCAGAGCATGTTTGCTGAATAATCGTTTCAAGCTATTCTTTTTACAATTATACCATGTTTTTTTACAATTAGTTGAATTTGCTTCCGGCTAATTTTGAAGTTATAAAAACAAAAACAGATGAACTTAGCAAATACATGTAAAATTCTCTTTTTGATCGGGACAGTTGGAGTCGTTGTTTCTGCCTGTGATTCCAGAACGAATTCCGTTCAGACAGAGACAAACTCCAAACAGCAGAAAACCCATTGGCCAAATCATGCACGATTGGTGATTTCTTTCTCGATGCAGTTTGAAACAGGTGGTCAGCCGGAAGGAGCAGAAAGTCCTTTTTCCGGAAATCCATTACCTCCCGGAAACCCGGATTTACCCGCAGAAAGTTGGTATCGCTATGGTGCAAATGAAGGAATATACCGGATGCTGAATCTCTGGAAGAAACATGGAATTCATGTGACTTCTCATGTTGTCGGAGCTGCTGCGGTTCGTTATCCGGCAGTTGTAAAAGCAATTGCAAATGGTGGACATGAGATTGCCGGACACGGCTTTGCCTGGGGAAATCAATGGAATATGTCTTATGAGGAAGAACGTGCTTTTGTGAAAAAGGGAATTGATACCGTTGAAGCAATTACCGGAAAACGCGGAATAGGATATAACTGCAATTGGTTGCGAAGAAGCCCTAATACCCTGAAGGTGTTGCAAGAATTGGGATTCCTTTATCACATCGATGATTTAAGTCGCGATGAACCTTTCATTACAAAGGTGCGGGGGAAGAACTTTGTTATCATTCCTTATACTCTTAGAAATAACGATATCGTGAATGTGGAAGGGAAACACTGGAGCCCCGATCAGTTTTTAGCGCAATTGAAAGCTGAATTTGATCAATTGTATCAGGAAGGAGCTACCAAAAGAAGAATGATGAGTGTGAGTTTACATGATCGAATCGGTGGAACGCCGGCGATGGTGCATGTAATAGATGAATTTATTCAATACGCGAAAAAGAAACAGGGAGTGGTTTTCATGCGGAAAGATGAAATCGCGAGGTTGATTCAAAACGATCCCGATACTCCAATAGATAACGCGGAATTTTTAACGAATAACTAAATATAACGCTATGAGGAATAATCAAAAAATACCGGCATTGATCTTACGAATTGCTATGGGAATCAACTTTTTAGGACATGGATTGGTTCGGTTTCCAACCCTCTCAGGGTTCAAAACCTGGATGCAGGATGCTTTTGCAGGAAGTTTAATGCCCATTGGATTGGTAGGTGTCTGGGCAAGCATTTTACCTTTTTTAGAATTCGGGATCGGAGTTTTATTAATCACCGGGTTATTTATCCGGTTTGCATTGTATGCAGGTTCTTTCCTGCTGATTTGCCTGGTTCTTGGATCCTGTTTGATCGAGAAATGGGAATGGGCAGGAATACAGATGATTTATATTCTGTTTATTCATTTTATACTGAATAATGCGGAAATGAAGTATTTGAGTATAGATCATTTTTTGAAAAGAAATCATTAAATTGAATCACCTGTCAAACAATTAAATTTTAAATAAACCACATATGAAAGCAATTGGAATTACAAAGTCATTACCTATTAGCGAACAAGATAGTTTTAGGTTGTTCGAAGTAGAAAAACCAACTCCAACAGGTCATGAATTATTAGTCAAAATAAACGCCGTTTCAGTAAACCCTGTGGATTTTAAAATCCGGCAAAACAGTTTGAAGGATAAAATCTCCGAAACGCCTAAAATTTTGGGTTGGGATGCCACGGGAATTATTGAGGCCGTTGGAGAAGAGGTATCGTTTTTTCAAGTTGGAGATCTCGTTTATTACGCCGGCGATATTACCAAACAGGGAAGCGATGCCGAATACCAGGTCGTTGATGAACGGATCGTGGGTAAAAAACCAAAATCACTTAGTGATGCGGAATCTGCCGTAATACCGTTAACATCACTCACAGCCTGGGAAATTTTGTTTGATCGCATTCGGATTAATCCTGAAAAAGATAAAGGAAAAAGCATTTTAATTATCGGAGGAGCCGGAGGAGTAGGATCAATTGCTACTCAATTAGCTAAGAAGATTGCAGGATTGATAGTTATAACAACGGCTTCAAGACCTGAAACAATTGCCTGGTGCAAAGAGCAGGGCGCCGATTTTGTTGTGAATCACAAAGACCTGGTCAGCGAAGTGCGAAATGCCGGTTTTCATTACGTAGATTTCATTGTAGATTTTGTGGATACGAATAATTATTGGGATTCCATGGCTGAATTAATCAAGCCACAAGGTCATATTGCCTCAATTACCGGAAGTAGTGAGTTAATTGCACTCAATAAGTTGAAAGCAAAAAGTGCCTCTTTTTCCTGGGAGCTAATGTATACGCGGTCAAGTTTTCAAACCGATGATATGATTGAGCAGCATCATATTCTGAATCGGGTGGCAGATTTATTGGATCAGGGAGTTTTAAAGAGTACACTGAAAGAAACAATTATCGGATTGAATCCGGATTCGTTCAAGCAAGCACATACGATGCTGGAAAGTGGAAAAACAATCGGGAAAATTGCGATTAAGTATTAACGAATCAATTGTCTGATTTTAGAAATAATTGTACTGACGGTTAAAGAGTTAATGGATAAAAAAGTGAAATGGTAGTCCGGGTGACTACCATTTTTTACTTTTGAT
>NZ_JASLCN010000467.1 GCF_030151805.1 Fluviicola sp. | reverse complement strand
TATCCTGCATTGCTTTACTGCCAGGGAGGACCTCAAAGTCCTGTTTCACAATATTTCTCTTACCGCTTGAACTTCCGTTTAAAGGCATCACAAGGCTATATCGTGATTGCTCCGAACCGCAGAGGTCTTCCGGGATTCGGGCAGGAGTGGAACGATGCAATTTCAAAAGATTGGGGCGGACAAGCCATGCGCGACTACTTAACAGCTGTTGACAGTTGTGTGGCACAAATTCCTGCAATCAACAAAGACAAGCTGGGAGCTGTCGGCGCAAGCTACGGAGGTTATTCCGTTTATTACCTTGCCGGAATTCACGAAAACCGCTTCAAGGCATTTATCTCGCACTGCGGATTGTTTAACCTTGAAAGCTGGTATGGAACTACAGAAGAATTGTTCTTTGCAAACTGGGATATCGGAGGACCTTACTGGCTTCCTGAAAACAAGGAATTGTATGCGAAAAACAGTCCTCACCGATTGGTCGACAAATGGAATACTCCAATGTTGGTGATTCACGGAGGAAAAGATTTCAGAGTTCCTGAGTCGGAAGGAATGCAGGCATTTCAAGTGCTTCAGCTAAAAGGAATTCCAAGTAAATTCCTTTATTTCCCGGACGAAGGTCACTGGGTAACCAAGCCGCAAAACAGCATGTTGTGGAACAGAGAGTTCTTCGACTGGCTAAACACCTATTTAAAGTAGGAAGAAGCACTGCTTCTAATAACAGACAAGCGTTAGCGCAGATAAATAACACGAAAACAGATCCGTTAATCCGGTCTGACTAAAATTAAAAAAAAACAAAGAGGTATGTGGAATAGAATTGCCAATATCATTCTGAGAAATCGTTTCATCATTCTTGCCATCATGGCACTTCTGACAGTTCTGTTGGGATATTATGCTCTGACAGGATTGAAAATAGACAACAAGTATGGAAACATGCTTCCAAAGGATAGCCCGACACAGATTACTTATCTGAAGTTCAAAAAAATGTTCGGGGAAGATGGATCCGCGCTGGTTATTGCGATTCAGGATAAAGACCTGTATACCAAAGAAAAATTCCTTTTATGGAAAAACCTGGGTGACTCGATTCTTCAGATTGATGGAGTTACCTCTGTAATTTCGGAAGCAAAATTATTCAACCTGATCAACGATACTGCAAACAGTCAGTTTACCATCAAGCCGATTTTCTCCGATGTTTCTTTCAAGGAGAAATCCATTCAGCAAATCAAAAATGAAATTCGCAGAAACCCGATTTACAATGGCGTTCTTTACAACGATTCTACCAATGTAAGCTTGATGATGGTGAGCCTGGACGAAAGCTTCCTGGTTGACAAAGAGAAACAAAAAGTAGTCATCGAGATTGAAAACCTGGCAAAATCCTACGAGAAGGAATTCAACAAAGTTCACTTTGCCGGACTTCCTCATATGCGTGTACTGATCGGTAAACGTGTCATGAGTGAAATGTACATTTTTGTGATCCTTTCCTTATTGATTTCTTTCGGAATCATGTATTTCTTCTTCCGCTCTGTGCGGGTAACACTCATCAGTCTCGTCGTCGTTGCAATTACGGTGATTTGGGCAATGGGAACTATCGGGCTCTTCCAATACAACATTTCCATTATCATGGCGCTCATTCCGCCACTGATGATCGTGATCGGGATTCCGAACTGTATTTACCTGTTCAACAAATACCATTTCGAATTCCGTCTGCATCAGAATAAGATCAAAGCCCTGGCGCAAACAATCCGGAAAACAGGAACTGCTATGTGGCTTACCAATGTGACTACAGCGATCGGTTTCATGACGTTCTTGTTTACAAATTCTACCAAATTCTTTGAATTCGGGGTTATTTCTTCCCTGAATATCATGTTGTGTTACGTCGTTTCTCTTTGTTTGATCCCGATTTTTGCATCGTTCTCCAAGCAGCCGAAAATGAGACACCTCAAGCATCTTGACAGAAAAGCTGCTGTTCGATTCCTTGAAAAACTGGTTTACATTACTGCGCATCGCAGAAGAACCGTTTATATCATCACCATTATCCTGACAATCGGAACGGGAGTTGGAATTTTCTTCATCAAAGTAACCGGGAACATTACGGGTGACCTTCCGGCGAAGGACCCGATTCTGAAAGACATTCAATTCATGGAAGCAAACTTCGGAGGAGCGGTTCCGTTTGAAGTGCTGATCAATTACAAGGAAAGAGGACGTTTGTTCGGGAAAAATACCATGCAAAGTGTGGAACAGGTTCAGGACATGCTGAATAAAGACACCTTGTTCGCAAAAAGTCTTTCCATTGTAGATTTCGTGAAAGTTGTCAATATGGCTTATTACAACAACAACCCGGAACAATACAAAATCTTCGCTACGAAAGACAAACTCCGTTTGAATGCATACCTGAAGAACTTGTCTACGACGACGAATAACAGTACTTTCTCAATCAAAGAACTTGTAGACACAACGAATCACATTCTGCGCGTGCGGACTTCCATGAAAGACTTGGGATCGTACGAGGTAGAAGACGAAGTACATTTGATTCAGAAGCGTATCGACAGTATTATGAATCCTGACAAACCACAATTGGAGAGTTACTATTCCAATGTGAAGAAAGGAAAATTGGGATACATTGATTCTATTTTCGATTTGTCGAGTGGTGTTTACAACAATGTCACCGCTTTGATTTCTAACGGAAATGATGAAAAACAATATGCTTTCGACTCCGATCCGGAATTGGTTCGCACCTATTTCACCAAACCGGACTTTAAGAAAACACTTCGAAAAGCAATTGATAACGAATATTACGATGTAACACTTACCGGAACTTCCGTAGTGGCATCCGAAGGAACAAAATACCTGGTAAGTAACCTCACTCAGGATATTATCATTGCGGTATTCTCCATTGCTGCATTAATGTGCGTACTCTTCTACTCTTTCCGCATGGTGATTGTGTCGATGATTCCAAACCTGATCCCGATGGTAACTACTGCCGGAATCATGGGAGCATTCGGAATTCCGTTGAAACCTTCAACCTTATTGATCTTCTCTATCGCATTGGGGATTACCGTCGATAATACCATTCACTTCCTGGCCCATTACCGACACGAGCTCAAGCTAAAGAAATGGGATTTGAAGGAATGTGTCGCAATTTCAATCCGTGAAACCGGTTTGAGTATTATTTACACTTCCGTGATCCTGTTCTTCGGATTCATCGTATTCGTGTTCTCTGATTTCGGAGGAACACAGGCTTTGGGATACTTATCAGCGATTACTTATTTTGTGGCGCTCTTCACCAACCTGATTCTTTTACCTTGTTTATTGTTAAGCTACGAACGCAGATTAACAACCAAATCGTTCGAAGAACCACTTTTCGAAATTTACGACGAGGATTCAGATATCAACTGGGACTTGCTGGAGATCGAAAAAGCGGAGAATAAAAACATCGGATCCGCTCCGGATTCAGAAGATGAGTCAAACGACAAAAAGGAAGATTAAACAATGAAAGGAATCATTCTCGCAGGAGGCTCAGGAACCAGGCTTCACCCTTTGACATTGGCAATCAGTAAGCAGTTAATGCCTATTTATGACAAGCCGATGATTTATTACCCGCTGTCGATTTTAATGACTGCAGGTATCCGGGAAATTCTGATTATCTCCACTCCGCATGATTTACCGCAATTCAAGAAATTACTTGGAGACGGTAGCCAGCTGGGATGTACGTTTTCCTATGCCGAACAGCCGGAACCCAATGGTCTCGCACAAGCTTTCGTCATCGGAGAATCCTTTATCGGAAATGATTCCGTAGCTCTTATTTTGGGCGATAACATCTTTTACGGTGTCGGAATGGATGAATTACTGAAAGAAAACGTTTCTCCCGAGGGAGGAGTTGTTTATGCTTATCATGTGAGTGATCCGGAACGTTACGGAGTAGTGGAATTTGATGAGGTGATGCATGTCATTTCCATCGAAGAAAAGCCTAAAAATCCGAAATCAAATTATGCGGTCCCGGGGTTGTATTTCTACGACAACAGCGTTATTGAAATTGCTAAAAACCTGAAACCTTCCGCAAGAGGTGAATACGAAATCACGGATGTCAATGCCGAATATCTGAAAAGAGGCAAATTGAAAGTGGCTATTCTGAGCAGAGGAACTGCATGGCTGGATACAGGAACATTCCCTTCGCTGATGCAGGCCGGACAGTTTGTTCAGGTGATTGAAGAACGCCAGGGCTTAAAAGTAGGTTGTATCGAAGAAATTGCTTACAGAAACGGATTCATCAACGGAGAACAATTAAGAACTATTGCCCAACCTTTGGTAAAAAGCGGTTATGGAACTTATTTATTGCAATTGCTGAATAAATAATGAAGGAATTTAGCGAGTACATTCAATTCATTGAAGAAGAAATAGCAGGGATCAATCTGGATAAAGATCCCCAAAAGCTGTTCAATCCATTGAAATATTTTCTCTCGCTTGGAGGAAAAAGAATCCGCCCGATGTTGACCATCCTGGGAGGAAACATTTTTCAGATTCCAAAGGAAGAAAGTATTCATGCGGCACTTTGTATCGAGTTGTTTCATAATTTTTCACTGGTTCATGACGATATTATGGACGCAGCTCCGGTTCGCAGGGGAAAAGCAACCATTCATACCAAATGGAATCCAAGCGTTGCGATTCTTTCGGGAGATGTGCTTTTTGTTGAAGCGTACCAACAACTGGAAAAATATACGGATTCACGACTTCCGCTTTTACTGAAACGATTCAATGAAACCGCGGTTGAAGTATGTGAAGGACAGCAATTAGATATGGATTACGAATCCCGAAACGATGTGACGGAAGCGGAATACATCACAATGATTCGTTTGAAAACCTCTGTTCTCTTAGGCTGCGCCTTAGAATTCGGAGCCATTCTTGCCAATCAAAATGAAGAAACGCGTGCCCGTTTGTATGAATTCGGGGTTTCTCTCGGAATTGCCTTCCAGATTCAGGATGATATCCTGGACTTATACGGCGATCCGGAATCGTTCGGAAAACGGGTCGGAGGAGATATTTTAGCGAACAAGCAAACCTTGCTTTTCATTCATGCGCGAAATGTAGCTGATTCAACGCACCAGAAGGCTTTCAAAACTCTTTTGGAAATGGAAGCAGACTCAGCTAAAATTGATTTCGCGAAACGGTTGTTCCAGGAGAACGGAACTTTGGCGCACGCAAAAGAAAAAATGTCGGAATACTATCAGCTGGCAATGGAGAATCTGAACAAACTGGAAAATGATTCTTTCCCGGTTGGAAAACTTCACATATTGGCGAAGAATTTAATGGTTCGCATCAATTAATGTTTTCCCACTCAATTATTTATCCCTACATTTAATTACAGAAAATTTATTTTATGAGAATTACAACCTTTACTTTCGCCGGTCTTTTAACCGGTGCACTTCTATTCTCTTCCTGTAACAAATATCCCGACGGACCAGGTTTTTCCATGCTTTCAAAAAAAGATCGCGTGGAGGGTGAGTGGGATTTGCAGGAAACAGATCACGCAGACGGCACGGTTACTTATGACACTTCCGCCGATATTATGAAGCTTACCGATGACATGGAATGTATCTATCAGTCTGGAGTGATAACCATTACAGGAAGCTGGGAATTTGCTGAGAAAAAAGAAAAAGTACGTATTTTGGTATCGGGTTATTTCAGTAAACTATACACTATCCGCAGGCTGAAAAGCAAAGAATTGTGGTTGATGGACGATGCCAATAGCGATGTTTTGAAATTCAAGAACAGAGAAAAAGACAGCGATTAGAAGAAACTAGTTCTTTTGTTTCTTCGATAAAACCTCGTGAATTAAAACGATGGGTAAAAGCATACTCAGATTGTAGTAAATGTCTTCCAAAGGAATGGTACCGATCCGGATTCCGGTAATGTGATTTTCCGAATACCAGACAATCGGTTCAGGAGTGGCAAACCCGGTCAGAATTCCGTTCACAATCAAAAAAGGAATCAAACAGATTATAAATGCAAGAGCGAAATGGTTGAACCACTTCGCTCTTGCTCTGAAATGGATTCCGATCACCAATAAAACGGATAACGAGCAAGCCGTCAGCGTATACCAGTTGCGGAGATAACAAATCGTCAGAAGCAAGCCGGAAAGAACCATCAGAAACGCAAAAGCTCTTCCCAGCAGGTCTAATTTCAAATCCGGGAGATAACCCTTCACGACTTCATAAACAAAGAGACAGGCATAGGGAACCACCAAAAAGAACAGTACTTCTTCCAAAGGCAGTCGAAACAAATAAATTCCCTGAACATAATGTTCGTTGAATCCCCAAATCCGATGTTCCGTGAAATAGTTGTCCCCCAACAAAAAGAATATTCCAACTGCGAATATTGCCGGAAAAACCGTCTTCCAATGCGTGTAAAAGTGAATTTTCTTATCAAAACTCAATAATAAAGGGAAAATGATCGTTCCGAGGATAATCCAAAGGTATAAACTCATTTAGCCGTTTGATTTTGTTTGTATGCCTTCCTGGATTCGAGGTAATACTTCATGGGCACGATGAGTAATCCGAAACATTCTCCGTCTTCTTTACCAACATGTTTGTGGTGCATTTTATGTGCGCGGCGAATTGCGAGAAAATACGGTGTATTGATTTCACGAATCCATTTGAATCTGCGGTGAATAAACACATCGTGCAGCAGGAAATACGTGAATCCGTAAGCCATGATTCCGAATCCCATCCAAACAAAAGCGTGTTGCTTATACATCAACCCAAGCATGATTCCAAGCCAGCTGGGAATGGCAAAGATGAGAAAAAAAACATCGTTTCGCTCGAAAAAACCAGATTTTCCCTGGTGATGGTCCCTGTGGAAATACCACATGAATCCGTGCATCACAAACTTATGCGCAGACCATGCAGCCAGTTCTGTCAGAAAAAATGCTGCAATCAGAAAAAGTATACCTGACCAAGTTGGAATCATCTGTTTAAAATTGCAAAAAAAAGCACAATTATCCCAAACAATCCGAGACTTACTTTATTTGTCTCCACTGTTTTTCTATTCAAAACCCAATAACTGAACAAGATGGAAAAAATCATCCAGCAAACGTAGTTGTAAACAGGAATACGGTCATTTTCCCACCACCAGAATCCGGATTTCACCGCAACAGGCTCCATCAGCCAATCCAATGCGGTCATCAGTGCTCCTGCAACAATCGCTTTCAAAAGTAGCGGGATCTTCCATTTAGTAACAATCGCACTGGCACTAAAAGTCAGTAAAACCCAGTTCAAACCGATAATTAAAGGTACTTCATCCAGCTTAAAACCTAAAACAGAACCGTAATGATAGGTTCCGAACAAATACGAAGTATGAATTCCAATCCACTCAATCGTATAACCTGCAAGTGCTATCAGGAAAAAATCCACATGTTTTTTGAGCGAAAGATCTTTGAATGATAAGTAAAGACAGCCAAATGACAGCAATAAATTGAAAGGTGTCAAGTTCAGAAAAGATGCCCGAAAACTGGTATGTAAACCGATCACTCCGACCGAATAAAAAACAATTAAAATCAATAACAGAATATTCTGTCTTTTGGTCAGCACCATAAATCTAGATTAGTTTAACTCCAAATACACACACATCATCCACCTGGTCCAGGTTTCCCTTCCACGCTGCGAAATGATTTTTCAGCAGATTGCTTTGATCACTGATTTTCTTTGCAGAAATTTCTACCAGGTAAGCATTGAGATTTGCCAGTTTTAGCTTCTTTCCCCTCTCTCCGCCAAACTGATCGGCATAACCATCCGTGTAAGCAAACAAAGTATCTCCTGATTCGGTTTCTATGGAATAGGTTTGAAAGTCTTCCATGATATCACTTTTTCCCACCGGCATTTTATCCGCCGGAAACTTGATTAGTTCCCCGTTCCGGACAATGACCGGTGTATTATAAGCCGCAGCATAAGTCAGCGTACGCTTATTTTCGTCAAAACAAAACAAGATTCCATCCATCCCGTCTTTTGCACCGTCGTGGGAAATTGATTCGACCAAACGACTGCGGACGTGATTGAAAATCTGTCCGGGTTCCTCTATTCCCAACTGATTGATCGCTTCACTTAGAAAAGTAATGTTCAAAGCACTCATGAATGCTCCCGGAACACCATGTCCGGTACTGTCGCAAATTGCCAGGTAGAATTTATTATTCCGTTTGGTTGCCCAGTAAAAATCCCCCGAAACAATGTCTTTCGGACGAAAGAAAATATAGGAATCGGGTAATGCTTCCTGCAGCAATTTCTTTTGAACCAATAAGGACTCCTGAATCCGTTTTGCATAATGAATCGAATCCAGGATTTCCGTTTGTTTTTCGATAATCAGCGACTTCTGGGTTTCAATTTCTTCATTCTGTTGATTCAGCAAAGCATTTGCTTTTTTCTTTTGCTGATTCGATTTAAAACTGATTCCCAAAGAAATCACAATCAACCCTCCGATTAAAAACAAGCCCAGAATCAGGTTGTTTTTGCGTTCGTTTTCAGCAGAAATCCGTTGATTGGTTTGTTTCGAAAGCGCCAGATCCTGTTCTTTCCGATCGAGTTCATTCAGGGAATTCAAGGTCGCGATTTGATTCGTTACCGCTTCCAGATCCATTTTCTCTTTCAATGAATTGGCTGTTTCGAAATATTCCAGTGCTTTCTTGTAATCTCCCGATTTTTGAAGGATTTCAGAAAGTGTTCTGTAAGTTCTCACCTGGGCATTCAAATCTTCCGTATCCTGAAATGCATCCAAAGCCGTTTCTGCATGTTTGATCGCCAGAGCGGTTTTACCCATCGACTGATAAATCGTTGCTTTCGTTAGCTGAACTTCCGCATAATCCAGTAAATCGGCTTCCCGGTCCGACATTTTCTCTGCCATTTCCGCAGCTTCCAAAGCTTTATCATACTGTTTCGTATCAGCCAGGTAATTCGCTTGTGCATGGTAATACGACAACCAGACATCTTCTTCATCCAGTTTCAATGCCACTTTTTTGAGCTCGGCAAGCATTTTCTTTGCCTTGTCTAACTGTTTGGTATAACGGTAATCCAGCGTAAGGTTGAAGAGGATTGTTTCCAACGTTCTGTAATTGTCAGAAGCTTCCATTTTCTCTTTCGCGATGAGGTGATATTTAATCGCTTGAGCATACATCTGCCGTTCGTGGTAAACAGTCGCCAGATTCAGGTACAAACGCCCCTCCTGCTCGTCGTTTTGAATGCGTTTGTTCAACTCCAAACCTTCTTTGAACGCATTCACCGCCTGATCATACAAACCAACTGCTTTGTAGGCTACACCGAGATTCGTATAAAGCACCAACGCATTTTCATCGTCCTTTAGTTTTTTGGCAATATCAATCGACTTCTGATAATTTTTCAAAGCCTGCGCATAATTTCCCTTCTCGAAATACACGGAGCCCAGGTTTGAATACGCACCAACCAACTTGTATTCCTGGTGATATTTTATGCGGAGTCCGATCAATTCCTCATACGTGCGGATTGCTTCCGGGTATTGCGAATTCAGCCGGTAATAAATTCCAAGTGTGTTTTTAGCATCCATAATTCCGTTCGGATATTGCTTCTTTTGAGCCAGATTCAATCCTTTTTGAAGGTAGAAATAAGTAGAATCGAGCGAGTAATCCAGGTACGTCCACGCTATTTCGTTGTATTGAAAAACGCGCATGGTATCGGAAGAAACGGGTTTCAGAAGGGAATACTTTAAACTGTCCAGATATGGTGTCTGACCATAAACCAGAGAGCAAGCAAACAGGGCTGACACAAAAATCCAACTTCGCATAGTCGAAGATACCAATTTTCAAAAAGTTACAGCGCAAATTTTTACTTCCTGCCGGCAAACATCAACCGAAAGGTTCATTCAACTCTAAAGTTGAAAAGGTTCAAAAGTGCAAATGTTCAAAGAGTTTAAAATCAAAATTGAACTATTGAACTATTGAACTATTGAACTATTGAACAATCTAATACAAGAAGTTATTAAACGGATAACGAATTGCAAAAATGCGCTTGATTTCGGAATACATGGTTTCTTTCAATTCTTCCACATTCTCTTTATCCGTAGCTGAAATAAACACACACTTGGTTGCCGGAAGGCGGTTCATCCATGTTTTTTTCAACTCTTCCAGCGTCATATTCGACCCCTTTTCGTTTTCGGGATTGTATTTGTAAGCGTCGATTTTATTGAAGACCAAAATCACCGGTTTATCTTTGTTATCCAGTTCTGCCAGCGTTTCGCTTACTACGTGAATCTGATCTTCGAAATTCGGGTGGGAAATATCTACCACGTGAATCAGCAAATCAGCTTCGCGCACCTCATCCAACGTGGATTTAAAGGATTCGACCAACTGATGAGGCAATTTTCGGATAAATCCTACGGTATCTGTCAGAAGGAACGGTAAGTTTTCAATCACCACTTTCCGAACGGTTGTATCGAGTGTTGCAAACAATTTGTTTTCCGCAAACACTTCCGATTTACTCAACAGGTTCATCATCGTACTTTTTCCAACGTTGGTATATCCAACCAAAGCTACTCTGACCAATTGCCCGCGGTTACTACGCTGAACCGACATTTGCTTGTCAATTTCCTTCAGTTTTTCCTTCAGAAGGGCAATCCGCATTTGAATAATCCGTCTGTCGGTTTCGATCTGGGATTCTCCCGGACCACGCAAACCAATTCCCCCTTTCTGACGCTCCAGGTGAGTCCAAAGTCGTTTCAAACGTGGAAGCATGTATTGCATTTGCGCCAGTTCCACCTGCGTTTTCGCATGGGAAGTTCGGGCTCTGGAAGCAAAAATATCGAGAATCAGAATGTTTCGATCCAGGATCTTGCATTCGAGTTCTCTTTCAATATTTCGCAATTGCGAAGGTGAAAGCTCATCATCAAAGATGACAAGCTCCACTCCATTTTCTTTAATATATTCCTTGATTTCTTCCAGCTTTCCCGTTCCCACAAAGGTTCTCGGGTTTGCCATCGGAAGTTTCTGTACAAATCGTTTAACCGCTGTTGCACCGGCAGTTTCTGCCAGGAATTCCAATTCATCCAAATATTCCTGAGCCTGGTCGTCCGTAACAGATGATGTAATAATTCCAACAAGTACGCAGGTTTCTTCAACTGCATCAACTAATACGTGACCTTCACTCATATGCCTATTTTCGTAAATTTTGAACGAATTTTACCAATCCTTTAATTTCGGGTGTGCTCAACATCTCTTCGTAAGGCATCATCCCTTTGTCATTTCCTTTTCGAATAGTGTGCTCAACTGTCTTTTCATCCATTTTGCTAATGGACAAATCTGCTGCATTCGATGCTTTCAATGTGCCGTCGGGTCCGTGGCAGGAAGCACAGTTGAGCGTATAAACAGCTCTTGCATCCTCCAGGGAAATCGGTTCATTGGAAACAGGTTTGGTTGTTGCTTCCGCTGGAGTTTCTCCACAACCTGCCAAAAGTAAACAACCAGTTATTCCGAGTAAAGCAATTCTTAAAACCATGATCCTCCCAATGCTGTTCTGAATGGCCACGGAATTCCCGCAAAAATCACAATCAACACAATCGTATACCAAATCAGAATGGTTTTATGTTTTTTCGCCGGGTCCAATGCTTTTTCCGCTTTCTTTCTTCCGATTGTAGCCAAGGTTACAGCCAGAACCATCAACAAAACATGCTCCAATCCGAAAAAGCGATACTGCGGGTTTTTCATCCAGCCTTCAGCATATGAAATTTTCCCGCTGATAAAAGCAAGTACAATTCCAATTGTAATCTGAATATGCAGCATGACCATAGCAAACAAGTTCAGCATCTTGTCGCCTTTTTCGTACTTACCGCTTCTCAATTTCAATATGGCATTCACAATTGCGAAAACCAATAAAGCCAGGGCTAGCCAACGCAAGCCGGAATGTGCGTGTTTTAATGCATCCATAATAAGAAAGTTTTGGCAAAATTACCGAAAAAAGACCTCATTCCTTCACCAAATCACTTATTTCCGCAGAGAATCATTATTTTTCAGCCCTTAAAACCAGAAGTTACCAAAAAAATGATTCGTTATATACTTGCCCTCTTGTTTCCATTGAGTGTATTCAGTCAGGCAGAACAACCTCAAAACGGAGTGAAAGCTCCTGATCAGAATTCATTTGTTCTTACAAATGTCACGATTCTGATCTCACCTGATAAAACCATTGAAAACGGAACCATTACCGTTCGAAACGGAAAGATTGTTTCAGTAGAAAAGTTCTCTCTGACAACTCCGAAGGATCTGGTTGTCATTGACGGAAATCACGCCGTT
>NZ_JASLCN010000465.1 GCF_030151805.1 Fluviicola sp. | reverse complement strand
GCCGAAAATTGAATAAAGTCTGTGGTAGGATTCGGATAAATACTGATATCGGTTTTCAGGTTGTTCTCATTCAATGAAAGCGGATCGTCTTTTCGAACACGGATGCTATCCAGTAACAATTTGAATCCTCCGGTTGTTTCCAACACAAATGCCAGGTGAATGGTTTGTCCGTTTGAATAACCTTGTTCGGATAAATTCACTTCGCGTTCCGTCCATTCTTCCGATTCGAAAACGACACGGGAAATGGTATCGTTAAAACTTGCAATTTGCGTATCAGTTGTTGAAACCAATACCTGGTAAGTGTCCGGATAGCTTGGGTCGAAAGATCTTGCCTTCCATTTCAGGTAGTTTCCATACGTACCGATTGTCACGGGCGGCGAAATTAACCAACGGCTTGCTTTTCCGTTTGTTGTGAAATAAGATGTCGCTGCTGCGGCCGAATCGTTTGAATTAGCAGGATCTGCAATTGTAATCCATCCGGGAGCGAACTGAGCATCTTGTTCTATGTAAGAATCGTTCTTGATGATGGTCCAGTTAGCAGGGATTCCCTGTTGGAAATCTTCTTCCAAAATGGTAGTTTGAGCATTCAACGAAAGCGCTGAAACCAAAACGCTTGAAAAAAAGGCTATTTGTTTTAACATAAAGCAAAAATACAAAGACTTTGGCTACATTGCCAGATTTATCAGAATATCCTTAAATTCTTGATAAAATGCATCGAAATGAATGAGACGATCTGCCAGAAAGCTCTGAATTTCAGCATGATCTTCCGGATTGAAGAAATTCAGATCGGTTCGTTCCCAAATGATGCGGTTGAACTGAGGAACTGAAGGTGAAGAAGTGTTTTCGATCCAGGTTCCTTCCGTTCCCATTTCAGATTCCATGACGACTTTTAATTCATAGAGCTGCTCCCACAAAATTTGACGGACTCCTTCGTCTTTCCCTTGAATATCAACTGTTAAACGAGCTCCTTTACCATCTGCGTCTACACGGATATAGATGTTTTTCACCTCGGAAGGATAAGCAAGCCAGTTCATTCTGCGACCGTTGGAAGAACGCGTTTTTTGCATCTTCACTTTGAATTGGTTCCAGAAATCGGTTTTTAATTGCTTGAGTGCTTCTTTGGAGTACATATTTCGGATACTTTGATGCAAAGATACATTTGTATTCGAGGTTTGGAAATGAGGTGTTTTTGATTTAACAACTTGTAACGATTTCGGAACTTTTTTCGCGCTGAATCTCCATGTTTTCTAAGGCTGTTCGCAATATCGCGAACTTGCGAATCTACATCAAAAAAACGCGAAGATGCAAAGAACGCAAAGGAGTCATTTCGGACTTCACGTTCTCCGCATCTTCACGGTTACAATTCAGGCGTGATTGTATTTTCGTTTATTTATTTCATCTGTTCGAGGACCAAAAGGAATTACTCAAACAACATTTTTTTGGTTCCCGTTTTTCCGTCTGGTGTCTGTACTTTCAGGATTGCAACTCCTTTGTATTCAGATTGAACGAATACTTCAGAAATTCCTTGTGATACCTGACTTTGATAAAGTGTTCGTCCGTCAAGAGCAATTAATTCAATCTGTGCGGTTTCTTCAATATTGATCATAAAACGACCGTTTGTAACCGGATTCGGATAAGATGAAAATTCCTGTTCTGCAGATAGGTCTTCAACTCCCAGGTTTCCGCTCGTTCCGAAAGTCAGCTGCAAGATGTAAATGCTTCCTTTTGTTGCTCCTCCAACCGGATTCCGGTAACCAGTCAGTAAGATTTTGTTGCTGCCGATTACATCGACATCCATGAAATTTGCCAGTTTTCCATTCCATCCGGAGGTTCCAACAATTCCGTGGTCAAAAATCATGTACCCGTTTCCATTAAATGATTGATTTAATTGTCCCTGGGTATTCATACTGACAATCAATCCTTTGTTTTGGAAATTTCCACCGACATAATCGGTAGTGAATCCACAGATCAGGAACTCATTCGGACTTCTTTCGATGATTTTATTGAAGAACGTTGCGCTGTCTTCGAGGAAATCGAAGTTTGAGAATCCGTTTGGAATGTTCATATCCAATGTACCGTTTGCGTTTACAAAAGCCACAAATCCTCTGTTTGCTTCGCCATAGCCACTAAAATCCATTGGAGAATAATAATAATGTTCCGACATATTATAACCGGCAACCAATAACTTGCCCGTACTCGATAAGGCAATGGAAAACGGTTGGTCTGTAACGTCCGTTCCAAAAGTGAAGATTCCATTCGTTCCGAAAGCAGGATCCAATGTTCCGCCAGGAGTTAGTTTGAAAACCACATTATCTGAGTAATTAGTCGAATCATAGGAAATGGTCGTTTGGTCCCAGCTCGATTTGAAAAGCAATCCGTAAGCTTCGCCGTTTGAACCAATTACCATGTCTTTGAACTGCGTGTTGGGTACATTTACCAACGAAAAATAGCCATTTGTTCCATAAGTCATATCGGCAAAACCATTCGAATTGAGTCGTGCGATAGCCGGTTTTCCACCCGGACCGCGGCCTCCAACCAAAAATTTCCCATTGGGAAGAATGTGAAGACTTTTCGGGATGGAATAGGTTCCGGTGGTTCCGAATACATCATCCGTTAAGATATGACCGTTGTTTCCAAAGGTAGAATCGAGGCTTCCATTTGTTTTAAAGCGCATCATTACGAATTGGCTTGCTCCACAAATTCCGTTAACGCAATACTTGGATTCGCCGATCATGACAATTTTTCCATCCGGCTGAATTTCAACATCGTAACCGATACTGGTTTGTCCGCAGAAGGTTTTAGTGGAACCGTTTACTCCGAAAGTCGGATCCGGCATTCCATTCGGTAAATAGCGGTAGAGATACATGAACAAGTCGGAAGTGACATTGGCGTCACGGGCAAGAACGGTGACAATTTTCCCATCCGGTTGAATAGCCGAAGCGTAACCTGAGCCCAGATTTCCTTCACTATTGGAATTCGGACCTTGATAGGGGAGGTAACCATTAACCGCAAATGACGAATCAATGTGTTGTGCAAAAGAGCCCGCCGCCAATAACAGCGCCGATGAAAGTAGTAAAGATCTAATTCTCATAAATAGTATTTTAGTATTGGGTTTGTATCAAGACGTCCTTTTGGTTGGAAAAGTTTCATGAAAGAATGGAAAATAATTCGCTGTGTTTGTTTTGAAACGAACGCTCCTGGTTATGTTTAAAAGCGCTCTTCCTATTTAACATAAGATTATGCGCGAGAATGCGCTATTTGATTTCATTTGAGTATTGGTGCGTAAATTCAGGAATTTTGAAATAACGGATTTCCAGACTCAACCAGGATTTTGTATTTCACTGAAAGAGATAACGTTAAATCTATTGGTGATTGCCAAAGCACAGAGATTTGTTTGAATCCGGACACTGAATCAAATCGGGTGAATTCTTATTAACAATCCAGAATTTGGTTCCGGAGAATCGCGTAGAATTTTTTTTGATTGAAGTTTGTCCGAAATAATTTTATGTAGGTGTTTGTAAAACAGTGTTTTAATGAGTGGGAATTGGATTCAGTGAAACGATAATTGAACTTGAATCTTTTGTGCACATGTGAGAGGAAGTTTTCTTTCGATGAATCGTAGCTGAAGGAAGTGGAGAAATAATTCAAAGAATCTGTAGTGATGCACAATAAATGTCAAAGTTGGTTTGTCAAGCTATTTAACATAATGATAATTATAGGACATTTAATTTTCAGGATTATCTTCTTCTGGAATAAAAGAAAGAAGTTTGATTTCATTTCCTTTAATTATATGATCAATAAGCTAAATATGCTGCAAAAGCCTCCATACCATATTTAAACATTTGAGCAAGATCAGCTGATACATCCACATCTACATTACATATAACTTCAATCGAGCCATTGTGAATGCTATCTAAAGTTATTTCTGAAGGAGAATCACTCTTAACTAAGGTATGGAAAATAATAAGTGTTCTATTCCATTTATTTAACGATTTAGAGAACTCTTTGATCGTTCCGACTGTTTTCAAATCCTTGAAAACCAATGCTATTAATGACTTTTCCTTGTCGTTTACTATTGGTTCATCTTCAACATACATGTTTAAGATTTTTGTTATAGATTCAATTTCATTGACATTATTATCGATTGCAATTACAAGTTGATTCAGAATATTATAAAAAGAGTCATAATATGAATTAGCATCTATTTCCGTATTGAGATCCAATTCCACGAGTTTTTCAAATGTTCCATTTTCTGTAAATGCTGAGTCTTTAAGTAATAGCTTCAAATCAGAAAATAATCCATGATCTTCGAAGTAATAATACTTCTTCTTAATTCTTTCCGACAAATCTTTCATAAATACCAAGTTTTGATTATGTGATTGCTGGATAGATTGAATGTAATCTCCTAAATCTCTACGAAATCCAGAAGTAATAATCAACTCTTGAAACAGTTCAGCCTTTGATAATAGGTTCGTAATGTTCATTTTGTGCAAGATTTAATTTTAATACAAATTACAAAGATCATTTGCCACATACTGGACAAGAATTAGTATTCATTGGCCCAAGGCTCTTACTTAATGCTTCGCTTAAAGTGATTTTTCGTAAAAAACCAGAATCGTAGTCCCTTAATATCTCCAGCAGTTTTGCTTGTTCAGTTGGAGTAAGTTCAGTAAAACCTTTGAATAGTAGTTTTGCTTTTACAGATAATTCATTCATATTCCCATTAATTTATAAATTATTGTTTTCTTGTAGTTCCCACAAACATCGCAATCAGATGGAACCATATTTGAAGGCTTTACTTGACAATTTGCACATTGACTTTGGAATTCTCTAAGTGCTGCACGCATTCCCATTCTCAGTTCCCATTCTTTAACTTCGAATTTTGCGTCTTGTGTTTCTCTTCCCGAGAGCTTTGTTTTCGCAATCGCGTATTTAGATTTTAATTCAGCAAGCTCTGATGATGGGATTTTAGATAATTGTTTAAATTCTTCCGACAAATTTCCTCGATCGATTTTTGATTCAATGAAATATGCATATTTCTCGTCCCATTTGTTCAAGATGGCTAAAAAGGAGATGGTCGCTTGGAAAATCATCAGTGCTCCACCTACGTAGATTAAAATGTTTAGTATACTTGAATTCCCTCCTAAAGCAATCGTACCTATTACAAACGGTACAATCAATCCAACTATCTTGATATAATTCAGTTTTTTCTCAAAGATTAAAGCTTTTTTGGAAAAAATATATGAAT
>NZ_JASLCN010000454.1 GCF_030151805.1 Fluviicola sp. | reverse complement strand
TAATCAAAAAAGCTGGTCCATTTCTCTTTCAATAGTGTAAAAAATGATGTTCTAAATCCGTTACCTCAACTTCATCAACAAATACGAAAACATCATCGCATTGGCTTTTGCGCTTTGCTCGTTCGTAGAAGAACCGGCATGTCCGCCTTCCGTATTTTCGTAATAATACGTTTTGTAGCCCATGTCATTCATCCTGGCAACCATTTTTCGTGCATGCCCCGGATGAACCCGGTCGTCGCGGGTAGAAGTCGTGAAAAACACTTCCGGATACTTCATTCCCGTTTTCAGATTTTGATAAGGAGAATACTTTTGAATATATGCCCATTCTTCCGGAATATCCGGATTTCCGTATTCACCCATCCAGCTTGCTCCGGCCAATAATTTGTTGAAACGCTGCATATCCAGAAGCGGAACCTGACAGACGATTGCGTTATATAAATCCGGTCTTTGCGTGAATGCCACTCCGACCAATAAACCGCCGTTGCTTCCACCCATGACTCCCAAATGTTGAGGTGAAGTTATTTTCTTAGCTATTAAATCTTCAGAAACTGCAAATAAGTCATCAAATACGTTCTGACGTTTTTCCTTGATTCCTTCCTGGTGCCATTTCGGACCGAATTCACCGCCACCGCGAATGTTCGCCAATACAAATACACCACCTTTGTCTAACCAGGCGTTTCCGTATTTAGCCATGTAGAAAGGTTGATATGAAACTTCAAATCCGCCGTAAGCAACGATCAACGTTGGGTTCGTCCCGTCGATTTTCAGGTTTTTAGACGCAACCATGAAATAAGGAACCATCGTTCCGTCTTTTGATTTCGCTTTGAACTGTTTTACTTCGTATTTACCGGCATCAAAATAGGAAGGAAGTGATTGCCTTGCCGTAAAAGTGTTTTTTGCAGCGTCAGCAGCGTACAAAGTTGTTGGAGTGATGAAGTTTTCATACTGGAAAAAGTATTCATCTGAAAACTCATCGGTAGTTGTTAATGAAATCGTTCCGAAATCAGGAGCTTTTACTTTTTGGCTGCTCCACTTTCCATCGGCGAAGGAATAAATATACAACTGGCTCGTAACATTCGTTAAGAGGTTTACGAGCACTTTGTTTTTGGTCGTTGCAACTTCGGAAATACTGGAAAATTCATCCGGTTCAAGGATTAATTGAACGACCTTATTTCCTTTGAGCAATTGCGTGAAATTCAGGCTTAAAAGTGCTCCGTTTTGATACGTTTTGGAATGGACGGTCCAATTGGATTTCAGTTGAATGAGTAACTGATCGTTCAACAAACCGCTGATGTTACAATCCTCTGGAATATCCAGGGTAACGATTTTGTTGTCGATCCAGATGATTTTTTGCGAGGTAAAGAAGGTAGGAGCTCTCGAAATGAAGGTATACGTTTTCATTCCGTCCCGCATCGTTCCGCCCCAGGTCCCGACATCAGACGCTTGTCCTTCGTAAATCAGTTGCGCATCTTTCAGCAACGTTCCGCGTTTCCAGATTTTTACCTGGCTCGGGTATCCGGAACTCGTCATTGTGCCTTCACCGAAATCGGTTGAAACGCACAGCGTGTTTTCGTCAATGTAACTTGCTCCGCCTTTTGCTTCTTCGATTTGAAATCCGTTTTCGATAAATTGTTTTTTCTCGACATCAAATTCCTTAATCAATACCGCATCTCCACCGCCGTTTGAAAGCTGAACCAAAAAGCGGTTGTAAGAAGGAAATAAGCCGCTCGCACCTTTGTAAACCCATTTGATATTGTCTTTTTTCGATAATTCGTCAATATCAAGCAACACATCCCAATTCATTTTCCCGGCGTTGTAATCAGATAACAGACACCTTCTCCAGATTCCTCTTTCGTGGTCCTTGTCTTTCCAGAAGTTGTAGACGTATTTCCCCAAAATTCCCGGGTATACAATCCGGTCGGAAGAATTGGAAATTTCCAAACTCTTGTCATAAATGGACTGATAGTCCTTCTCCATGCTTAGTTTGTCAATGGTAGCCTTGTTTTGAGCAGCTACAAATTCCAGGGCTTTTTTGCCGTCGACTTCTTCCAGCCATAAGTATTTGTCGTCCTGAGCCTGGATAAATGGGGTTGTTCCGAGAAGTGTCATGAGTACTAAAGAATATTTTGCCATGGTTATCTGTTTTATCAAAGAATCTCTGAATTGCAGTGCCGACTTGTTTTTCAGCGAATGCAATATACGAAGAAAGGATTTGAAAAAGCAGAGTTGAAAATTGAAAGTTGAAAAGGATTGAAGTATATAAGTAGATTCCCTCTTTTCAATTTTACATTTTCAATTCTCAATTAATCCAGCAAACTTCTCAGCTCCATCAACTCATTCACCTTTTCCAGGTTTCCGACTTGTTGAAAAGAAGCAACGAGATTCGTCAGCATTCTGCGGATAATGTCTGAATTGGAGCACGGCTGAAAATGCGAAGCTTGTGGAGCTACCTGGATGCTCGACAAAAACTGAACGATATCATCCTTCTGGAGCATGCTTCCTTTGGAAAACGCATTGATATAAAACAGCACACCGTATTCGTTTCCGTTAGAGATAAATTGATTGACACCGTTGTTATCCATGTAGGCCAGAACAAAATGATTGGGGAGATTCACTCCATAAATCGGGAGTTTCAATTCCTGCGCCACAATGCTGTACAGAATACTCAAACTCAAAGGATTTCCCTTTTTGGTCTCAATAACCGTGTTAATGAAAGAGTTGAGCGGAGAATTGTAATTCTTGGAATTTCCCGAAAAACCATACTGACCGAATAACACTTTGTTGATGATCCGGATGGATTCGAATGCCGTCATATTCGGGTTCAATTCCAACCAGCAATCTCTTCGGACGCGCTCAATAAACTCGTAAATGTGTTTTTGGTCTAAACCCGGGTATTGATATTTAGCAACAATGATCGCACCGCGCAGCAGATCTTTGGACGAACTGTGATACCAAGAAACGAGCTGACGCTTGCATTCCTCGAATTGAATTTCATGAATCAGTGTTTCGATCCGTGATTGAAAAAGTAATCCATAATCCTTTTCTTCCCAGGAAGATTCAAGCAACTGCACGGCATCGGGGCCGAATTCCAGCAAACGGTCTCTGACGTGCGCATAAACCTGCTCATCAGGATCGTCCATGAGTGCAATTAGGGCTTGTAAAGATTTGAAATCTTTCATGAAACAAAGATATGCGATGACCAACGAGGATTTTTGAATAACTTACCTAAAGTATTAATACTAAAATGTGAACAACGGATTAAATCCGGTAATCAGCCCGGATTCCTGAATAAATTTTTGTCTGAACCCTTTGAATTTTTGATAGCTATCGGAACTTGAGCCCTTTCAACTCTTGAATCATTGAACTTTTGAAACTTTTAAACAAGATGTGTATCTTTTTACCATCCGCTAGCTTATAAGTGATATTTACTCATTCCCGGAAAAAACGTTTGGTATGTTCTTTGTTATCAACGATATTCGTATCTCTAAAACTACAACAAAATGAAACGATTTTTGATTTTCGGCCTTGCTATAGCTGCGATAGCACAGGTTTCTTCCTGTAAGAAATGGAAGTATGATGAAAGCAGTGCTCCCAAAACCAATGCAATAGTTGAAAGTACCTTTGCTGAAATGGCGAACATGTCCGATCAGGCTTACAAGGGTGGAACGTTTGTATATGGAATCGGGAAACCCATTATCAAATACGGAAAATACGAGTCAAACGATGTGTATGAAAAAGCAGATTGCAATGTGATCATAACGTTGGATACAGTTGGTTCGCAAGATACCTTGACGATTGATTGGGGAACGAATAACTGTACCTGTGATGACGGAAAACAACGCCGCGGAAAACTGATTGTGTCTTACAACGGATCTTATTACGCACAGGGAACAATCATCAAATATACACCCGTAAACTATTATGTAAACGACAACAAGGTAGAAGGATTCATGACCGTTGAAAATATGGGGCCGAATTCTTCCGGACAACCTTATTACGATGTAAACGTAAACGGAGTAGTAACCTTGTCTACAGGAGAAATTGCCACCTACATTTCACACCAGGTAAGAACTTTTACCAACGGATACAACACGCAATTGTGGATTTGGGATGATGAATACGATATCACCGGAACAGCAACTGCCCAGGTTGTAAACGGAGATGGTTATGATGCAAATATTACCGACGCATTGCATGTAAAAGTAGGTTGTCCGTATATCACAAAAGGAAAACTGGAAATTACCCCAACCGGGAAATCAACGCGTAAGATTGATTACGGACAAGGAACGTGTGACGGAACATTTACAATCGAAATCAACGGACATACTTACACGATTAATGTGTAATCTTTAAAACAAAAAAGTCGGGGCGAAAAATTTTTCACCCCGACTTTTTTTATCTGTTAATTTTTTATTTATTCATCAACTCCGTAATGATTTTATCATTGGAATAACCTTCCGCTTCTGCACGGTAATTTCGTACAATACGGTGACGAAGGATCGGCAATGCAACTGCTTTCACGTCGTCGATATCCGGAGAAAAACGACCATGTAAAGCGGCGTGACATTTAGCACCGACAATCAGGTATTGGGAAGCTCTTGGTCCTGCTCCCCACGAAATGAAATCTTTTGTCAGCTGTGGAGCTATCGGGTTATCCTTCCGCGTTTTTGCAACCAGTTTCACTGCAAACTCCAATACATTATCCGAAACGGGAATGCGTCGGATCAATTCCTGGTACTCGGCAATTTTCTCTCCCGAAACGATTTGATTCAGCTTGATTTTGGTATCTGAAGTGGTACTCTTCACGATCGCTAATTCTTCTACGAAAGAAGGATAATCGACCCAGATGTTGAACATGAAACGGTCCAATTGCGCTTCCGGCAAAGGATAGGTTCCTTCCTGTTCGATCGGGTTTTGAGTTGCCAATACGAAGAACGGGTGAGGCAGTGTATAAGTTGTTCCTGCAGCCGTTACTCGTCGTTCCTGCATCGCTTCCAATAAAGCCGATTGCGTTTTCGGAGGAGTTCTGTTGATCTCATCCGCAAGAATAATATTGTTGAAAAGCGGTCCTTTGATAAATTTAAACTGACGGCTTTCATCTAAAATCTCAGATCCGATGATATCCGAAGGCATCAAATCGGGAGTGAATTGCACACGGTTAAAGGAAAGTCCCAACGTATCGGCAATGGTATTTACCAATAAGGTTTTTGCTAGTCCCGGAACTCCCACCAGAAGACAATGACCTCTTGAGAAAATGGAAATCAATACCTGATCAACCACTTCTTCCTGACCGACAATGACCTGGTGAATTTC
>NZ_JASLCN010000453.1 GCF_030151805.1 Fluviicola sp. | reverse complement strand
CCAAAATGTCATGGACTGTGGTGCTCCGGTAGTTGCAGACCCACCGTCTCTCCATTGCTCCATCGTATAACTAACTGTTATTGTACCAATATCTCCGGAAGAAGTATTGCGGAACAAAAGACCATGAGCAAAACTTCCAGCCGCCGCATTTCCTGAACCTAATGAACCAAGAGCTCTTTCTGTTGCAGCTGTTGAACCGAAGCTATATAATGCCCCTTGATTAGCACTTCCTGTTCCGGCAAGGTAAACGGTTCCTGTTCCTGTACGTTGAGAATACCAATTTGGAATTGTTGAATTGTCTACCCAGGGATTCGTTGTTCCGGTATTTGCCAAGGTATTAAAATTCTGAGTATAACTTCCGGTTCCGGTCATTGCGACCTGTGCCACGGAGATTCCACTCAAAAGCAAAATAGGTATTAGTAAAAGTCTTTTCATTTTTTGAAATTTTTGTCAAATGTATGAAAAGCGGAGACTATGTTCCTAAAAAAATTCGCGGCAAAGAAAGACTTGCTAAATTTTAGTTAAAATTTAATTAATTGAAAATGAATGATTTATTAAAAACTAAAACGATTTAAGAAACACGTATTATTAAATCATTAAGCTTTCTGCTGCTCCATCAAACGGGCTACATATTTTCCAATGATGTCGAATTCGAGATTCACTTTCGAACCGACTTCAAAGGTGTGGAAGTTCGTGTGCTCATGCGTATAAGGAATAATACAAACGGAAAACAAACCTTTTTCGGAATCAACTACGGTTAAACTGACTCCGTTTACCGTGATCGACCCTTTTGCTACCGTAGGCTGATCAAAATCATAACGGAACGTGTATTTCCAGCTTCCGTTCAGATCTTCTACCGAAATGCAGGTTGCTGTTGTATCAACATGTCCCTGAACAATGTGTCCGTCCAACCGTGCGCCCAGCAACATGCAGCGTTCCAGGTTCACTTTGGTTCCTACTTCCCATTCTCCCAGGTTGGTTTTGTCCAGCGTTTCCTGGATAGCGGTTACAACGTAGGTGTTTCCTTCGATTTTTACGACCGTGAGGCAGCAACCGTTGTGTGCAACACTCTGATCTATTTTTAATTCGTGTGTGATGGTAGATTCTACCGTAAAATGAACATTGCTTTGATCCTTTTCAATCGCAACGACCTTTCCAAGGGTTTCGATAATACCTGTAAACATGCTATTCTAATGTATGTTTTGGCGCTGCATCTGATTCAAGCGCGCTCTTAAGGCTATAAAGATAGCACACATTGCCCAAACAGGAACTGCTGCTTTATCCGTATCGAGAAAATTATTCAGGAATCCGTGAATGAAGTAAGTGGATAACGAGATGATGAATCCCATCAACAGGGTTTTCGTTTCACGATCTTCTACCGGCCAGTCATTGTAGAGTGTAATTCCTTCGTAAAAAATGGCTACCACGATTGCCAGCATGCTCAGCATTCCGATCCAACCCATTTCCGCCAAAGGTCCTAAATATTCACTGTGCGCATTTCCGAGGTTTCCGAAATTGGTGGAAATGATCGTCAAATTTTCAGGTCGCTGAAAACGCGCATATTCAAAGGCATACATTCCCGGCCCGAATCCGGTCCATGGTCGTTCGCGGAACATGTCGATGGCGCAGTTCCAGCGGTTAATCCGTTCCAGGTTGGAGGCATCGGTTGTTACGTTCGTAGCACTTTGCAAGCGCTCTCCGAATTCTTCGGTTGTGTGTTCGTATTTGTTTCGTGCCAGATCCTGCTGAATGGAATCCCAGGAAGCCCAAACGTATAAGCCGGCAATTAAGGCGATTCCCGCCAGCCAGGAAAATTTCACTTTGAAGCGGATCAGTAACCAGATCACCATTCCGAGGAAGACGCTTAACCAGGCTGCACGCGTGTAACTGAAGTACAAACCAAGCAGGGAAATAAACATGAATCCGATCAGGATGAATTGCAACAAAGGAGTGTGTTTCCGGGAAAAGTAAAACGAGAAGATCAGCGGAACAACCAAAGCAACCAAAGCTCCGTAAATCGTATGATCTTTAAAGAATGGCCACATTACCCAGTGACTTTCTTTTTCTCCGAAACGATAAGAGGCATGAACCACCAGGGTATACGTGATCGCAACAATCATCGTGGAAATGAATAACCACAAGAACCACCGGATTTTCTTCGGTTCATAAAACACGGAACTTCCGTAGAATAAGACCGGAACGATAAACCACAAACGAGCTAACAAAAATTTCAGCGATGTTGCCGTGTTTTCACTGGTCATAGAGGTAAACAATACCCAGACAAGGTAGAAGACGACTGTCCAGACAATAGCTGAATTTCTCAAATAGGTCGGGAAAACCGGGTACTTGAGATTCTGAATCAGGAGCAACAACATCGTTCCGAAAAGCAGGGGTTCGGTTGGTATGAACAAGCCGAAACTATCCGTGTATTCTTCGATATTAATCGAAAGCGGTGTTGCTGCAAGAATGAAAAAGAACGTGTATTCGGTATAAAAAAGCGCTACGAACAATACGATCAGTGCATACGGAATTAAGGGAATGTATTCGTTATCGAACCAAAATCCAACTCCCAACAAACCAACAAATGCCAGTCCGAGGGCTAACAGCAAGCTATTTTCCCGGATAAATGCCACCTTAAGCTAACTTGCGAAGTTCTTTAATCTTATCCTGGATCAAAAGCAGGAACACCATGAAAACGAAGGTTCCGAAGGTAGACAACAACATAATGATCAAACGTTTCGGTTTGTCTTTTTTATCAGCTACTACTGCTCTTTCCACGATGAATTTGTGGTTGAATTGTGTATTTGCATCGGATTCTGCCTGTTCGTATGACAAGGCGAAATCTGCCAGTTTCATAATCTTTTCATTCCGCACATATTCCAATCCGTCGAACACCGCACCAAACTCCAGGTTGATATCAATGCGTCTTTTGAAATCTGCTTTATCTTCCGGGTTTTTCGCTTCTACATAAGCTTGAAACAGGTTTGCACGACCTTCCAGGGGAACAACTCCAAGTGCTGCCAACGAATCCAATTGATTCAAAACGGCTTCTTTGTCTCTTTCCAGCTGTTCTTTTTTACGCTTGTTGATTTCAAATGCCGGAACCGTACGTTCCATGACCATTTCATTTTTCACCGTATCAATCAGATCCACAATTTTGTTTGCCATATCTGCTGCCAGTTGCGGGTCTTTATCCAATACATCGATCTGAATGGAACCGTAGCGTGTGCGGACAAATAAAATGTGGCTGTTGTACTCTTTCACCAATTTGTAGTGCTTGTTCGCATCCGAAGGATCGATATTGTAGTGTTTCGTCAAATCGAATTGCTGCACTACTTTGTCTCTTACTTTCGACGACTGCAAAATCTGGATCAGCTGTTCTGCTTGTTCTTCCTCTCCAAAATCCATGGATGAAGCTTTGGCATTTCGTTGCTCAGAGAAAGATACCGTACTGGTTGCAGCCGGGAATACGATTGCCGTTGACCGGTATAAAGGTGTCATCAGGAATGCTACAAGGGTTGAAACAACCAAACCTGCTGTGGTTACAATAATCAATATTTTAAGCTTAGCCCACAGTGTTACAAACAAATTCATTCGTTGTTCCTGCATTACCTTGCTGCTTTCTTCCATAACTTGTTTCAATTAAGTGTTGCAAATTTATCCGAAATTAAGCAATAGCCAAATTCTATTGTATCAATCGGTCATTTCAGTTCAAATCCGCGTAATTTCTGCTCACGGAGTATTTGTTCGTTTTGATTAACGCATTTTTCATTTTAAAATTATCGCAGTCCCAAATTTCATTATTTTTGTTCTACCAGAAACGCTCATGATAACTTATAATCCAAAGAGTTGGATCAGTCTGATCTTCCACCTCACTAAAAGTGATACGCTTTCCATTTTATGGAAGGAATTGGTATTTATCTTTTTGTTCACTTTTGCTATCGTCTTTGTAGAACAAACCTATTTTCCAAAGGCTTTCTTCCTGGAGAAGTTGTTTTCGGTTTATTCGATCATGGGGTTTGTCATTTCCTTGTTATTGGTTTTCCGGACAAATACTGCTTATGACCGATGGTGGGAAGGCCGCAGAAAATGGGGGGAATTGGTGAATGATTCCCGCAACCTGGCGGTGAAGCTTACGGCTTTGGATCTGACACTGGAAGACAATCATTTTTTCGGAAGGCATATCGGAAATTTCGCGCTTTGTATCAAGGAGCATTTGCGGGACGGAACCAAGTTTGAGTTGTTGGATCTGACTGCGGAGGAGGTTGTATTTCTGCAAGGTCTGGATCACATTCCTTCGGGGATTGTGGAGTTGATGTACAGACGATTCAACGAGCTCAAAAAAGCAGGTGTTCTTTCGGAAGAAGACGTTTTGCGCCTGGACAGAAATCTCAACGGATTTTTAGATTGTGTGGGGGCTTGTGAACGGATCAAAAACACTCCGATTCCTTATTCTTATTCAATGTTCTTCAAAAAGTTCATTTTCAGTTATGTGATCACGCTGCCTTTCGCTTTCGTGGTGAGTTTCGGCTATTTCGCAACGGTTATTTCGACCTTCATCTTTTATGTTTTTGTCAGTATCGAGGTTTTGGCGGAAGAGATTGAGGATCCTTTCGGGATGGATGATAATGATTTACCAACGGATGAAATGGCGCAACGCATTCAGGGGATTGTGCATACGATTCTGGATAAGCCTTAAATGAATTGCGAATGTTGTCATGAAAACGGTATTTATCTGCATTTTATGTTTTTTGCCGCTTGTTGTTTACAACATGATTGTTTGGTACACTAAAACTCCGGGTTCCGGGATCCATCAGACACAAGTGATTGTTTCAGGCGGACTTGGAGTTCTTGGTTATTTATTTTCCCGAAGATTCGGTTAAATTATTTCCGGAATAACGGAGCTTAATATCCGGATTGAAATCAGCAAGAAGTAATCAACCAAAACACTCCGGTTTAACCAAGAATTCCACCCTCACTCTCCTCATTCAAATCTGAAAAAAAAAGCATTATCTTTGCGCCATGAAGCACATACGCAATTTTTGTATTATCGCACACATCGACCACGGTAAGAGTACGTTGGCCGATCGTTTGTTGCAAACCACCGGAACCATTTCTGATCGTGAAATGCAGGCTCAGGCACTCGATGATATGGATTTGGAACGCGAACGCGGTATTACGATTAAATCGCATGCTATTCAAATGAACTATAAATTTGAAGGGCAGGAATATGTGCTGAACCTGATTGATACTCCCGGACACGTGGATTTTTCCTACGAAGTTTCCCGTTCGATAGCAGCTTGTGAAGGAGCTCTTTTGATCGTTGATGCATCACAGGGAATCGAAGCGCAGACGATCTCGAATCTGTACCTGGCATTGGAACATGACCTGGAGATTATCCCGATCCTGAATAAAATGGACCTTCCGGGCGCAATGCCGGAAGAAGTTACCGACCAGATCGTGGAATTGATCGGTTGTGACCCCAATGACGTGATTCCGGCTTCAGGAAAAACGGGATTGGGAGTGGATGATATTTTGAGAGCCATTATCGAGCGCATTCCGGCTCCGAAAGGTGATGAGCAAGGCCAATTACAGGCCATGATCTTTGATTCGGTCTTTAATCCGTTTAGAGGAATTATCGCTTATTACCGCGTTAAAAACGGTGTGATTAAGAAAGGAGACAAAGTTCGTTTCTTAAATACGGGAAAAGATTACAATGCAGACGAAGTAGGAATCCTGAAAATGGATTTGAGTCCGAAAAGCGAAGTTCGTGCGGGTGATGTTGGATATATTATTTCGGGAATTAAGACTGCCAAAGAAGTAAAAGTAGGAGATACGATTACCCTTACTGCAAATCCTTGTGAAGTTCCGATTAAAGGATTTGAAGATGTAAAACCAATGGTATTTGCCGGAATTTACCCGGTAGAAACGGATGAATACGAAGAATTGCGTTATTCCATGGAGAAATTGCAGTTGAATGATTCATCTCTGGTATTTGAACCGGAATCTTCCGCTGCACTTGGTTTTGGTTTCCGTTGTGGATTCCTGGGAATGCTGCACATGGAAATCATCCAGGAACGTCTGGAGCGCGAGTTCAATATGACCGTTATTACAACGGTACCGAACGTATCTTATTATTGTTATACGACCAAAAATCCGGATGCCCGTTTTATCGTAAACAATCCATCCGAATTGCCTGATCCGTCAACAATTGACCGCATTGAAGAACCATATATCAAGGCGCAGGTCATCACCAAATCGGAGTACATCGGTCAGATCATGACCTTGTGTATCGAAAAGCGCGGAGAGTTGAAAAACCAGGTGTATTTGACACAGGATCGTGTGGAATTGACGTTTGAAATGCCTTTGGCTGAGATCGTATTCGACTTTTATGACCGCTTGAAATCCGTTTCCCGTGGTTACGCTTCCTTCGATTACCATCCGATCGGGTACAAGGAATCTGATTTGATCCGCATGGACATGTTATTGAATGGCGAGCAATTGGATGCGCTTTCTGCTTTGGTTCACCGAAGCAATGCGTATGATCTTGGGAAGAAGATCTGTGTGAAATTGAAAGAGTTGATCCCGCGCCAGCAATTTGAGATTCCGATCCAGGCTGCTATCGGTGCAAAGATCATTGCCCGCGAAACCATTAAAGCGTTGCGTAAAGACGTAACTGCAAAATGTTATGGTGGTGATATTTCCCGTAAACGTAAGCTATTGGAAAAACAGAAAGAAGGAAAGAAACGCATGCGCCAGGTTGGAAAGGTAGAAATTCCGCAGGAAGCGTTTATGGCTGTTTTGAAATTGAATGATTAACATACAAAAAATGGCTTCGACTCTGCTCAGCCATCTTTTTTTACGATAGACATAAAAGCCGGGGTGAAAGATTTTTCACCCCGGCTTTTTTCATTCTTATGGTTTCAGCTTAAAAGCAGTCAATCCGTAATCACAGCCAACTACAAAAATCTGGTTCTGCGCATTTGTGCAAAGTCTTCCGGGGTAATGAACCACATTTCCGGTATACAACGGATTGGTGGAATGAGGAGCAATGTATGCAGAAGTATATCCTCCCGTCGAGCTGATGAAACCAACCTGCGCATCATGCGGGTCGCCACTACCGATCTTGTACGATCCCGATACTGCAATCTGGGTTCCGATGATCTCACAACCACTGAAAACAGTCATATTTGTCGGATCCGAAATATTGCTCGCGTATCCCGTTCCGGGAAGTGTTGATTGATTTTTAAAGGTGTTATCTATCGCCAAATTGAATACAGGTCCCGTGTTGGTACTTCCTTTGTATTTGATAAAGATTCCGCTTCCTGCAATGCTTACCGCGTTGGTTTTCCCAACACAAACAATGTCGTACTTCAAGGTCGTGCTGTTGTATGGAAAACATAAATCCAGGAACTCTCCGGGACCTTCCGTAGAAAGCTGCATGGCGTTTTCGCATCGTAAAATCATGGAAGAACCGCCATGTCCGCCCGGAACGTAGTCAACTCCCCAAATAGCCGGAGAAATCACACTGGAGGTATTATCCTTGCATGATCCGGTGATAAAATAGCGATTGACCAGTCCGGGATATGTTTTAATTCGTGTTGATTTATAGGTTTTCCCGGTAGCAGACAAGGTGAGAGAAATGCCCGTTACTCCTGAAGTGGTGATTTCGCTCACGCGGACCTCATTGGAGATATTTCGTACCGACAACAAATTGAATGCATCTTTCAACACAATATCCGATACATTGGATCCGGTTTCCATCAACAAGATTCCGGTTGTATTAAAACCGGTTTCGAGTTGCAGGGTACTCATTTTAAAGCACAAAATAATTCCCTTATCCGTTGCCGATGTTCTTCCGGTGACATACAACCTGTCTGTGCCGGCGTCAGGAGTCATGGCATAGACATGAATATCATCTGAGTTCACAACTCCGGTAGTCAGAAGGCCATAATTGAGTTTGATCAATATCGGATTTGCACCGGTCGTTGCATTTTTCTTATTCAGGATATATCCGCCATAAATGAACTGATCGTCGACTGTTTTTCCGGCAACGAAAACGAAGCTTCCGGAATGAGCAATGCATTTGGGAGCTTGCATAAATCCGGCTCCGGCGGGATTGGTTAAATTGGAATTCGAGTGCCCGGTTCTTCCCGCAAAATCGTTTGCAAACGCCGGATCTGGAACATACTGTGCTGACAAGCGGTTTCCTACTAAAAGAGTAGCCGCAATCAATAAGTGATTAACTAGTTTCATAAATAGAATTTTTGATTGGGGCTAAATCTAATTTCTTTTGAAAAACGAAAGTTCTCCCATTGGAATCAAAAGAAATTCAATTCTTGAGATCCTAAAACGATTTACCTGCATCCGGATTGTTGGCTCAAAAAGAAAAAAGGTCGGGATGAAAAATTTTTCACCCCGACCTTTTTTTAGCTTTTTTCATTCTTTTCTAGGAACAGCCTTTCCAGGCAAACAAACCAACCGCTATCCAAACCAATCCTTTGATCAGAAAGAACAGGAACCCTGCCAGACCAAAGCGTTTCAGCCACTTTTTGCGCTTACTCGCCTTGTCTTCCGACAGCTGAGTTGATGTTTGTTTTTCTTCTTCCATGATATGAAAAAACGCCCCGACGTTCCGATACTAATCAGAGGCCGGGGCGTATTTATTTTATGCGTATGTATTAATCTTCATCCTCTTCGTCTTCGCCTTCTTCAGGAGCGTCATCGTACGAATCATCGTCATCGTCATCATCAGACACATCATCGTCTTCTCCTTTAGCATCAACCGAATCGAAATCATCTTCGAAATCATCATCATCGTCATCAACAGAAGGTGATTTCACGGTTACTTTAGGAAGTTTAACCAGGTAAATAATTTCGTCTGTTTCCCATAATAGAGAATCAAACACTTCTCCGGTAATCGGATTCGTCATTTTAGTAGTGTTCCCGGAAAATCCTTCCGGAAAAGCAATTAGTAGTTGTTTCTTCTGATCGATATTCAGCTTATCGTAGCTAATAATTGTCCTCTTTTTCGACATGCTTCTATATTTCTAGTTTGATGATACGATTAATTGGAATCAGAACGTGTTGTTTCAAAACGATTGCAACATCAGTCACAGCCCATATTGTTGTATGCACAACCTTCTCCCCATTATCGTCTGCAAAGTAAATCTTTACTTTATAATGTTCCAAATTTCCAACAGAAATTGCACGGTCTACATCTGCTTTTCTTACGGCGATCAAATCTGTATCTTCCAGAACTTCTTCCTTCGAAAAATGCATGCTTGCCACATCCTCTTTTTCAACCTGAACAAAATTTGTTGTGTCCATTTCCATTTTTGAGCAAAAATAAATCATTTGATGAATTGAAAAAGGAGTTTTCGACTAAACATAGAAAAAAACATTTAAACGACGAAATGTTTAATACTTTTCAAACAAAAAGACCCATGAATTCATGAGTCTCTCAATTAGTTTAGTAGTGTTTTAGTTTGCTATGTCGCGTGTGAACAATCAACAATAATGAAAATCAGGTTGTTTCTAAGTTTTTAATTGGTCAAGTCTTTGACGGAGATAGAACTGTATACTCTTCAATAAAACTAGAAAATGAAAAAACTGCCTCTCCATTGCAGTGTTTTCCGTTTTAACTTAAACCTAACATAGAAAACAACCTGATTCCATTCTCCTTATTTCCTCTCCTAAGATAGTCATGTCTTGCAATCCTAAAGCGGCCAATGAATAAATACCCCGTTTGAATGAATATTTAGCAGAAACAGCTTATCGGACTTATAAACTTTCCAGGATTTGGAAGAATATATCTCGTTTTGCGGGCGATAACGGAACCTCCGAACCATCTTTCATAACCACCGCTCCACCGTTTCCTTTATCGTATCTATCCACAAAATTTAAGTTGATCAAATGGGATTGCTGAACGCGCAAAAAATTGTGACCTGTTAACAAAGTCTCATAATCCTTCAGGGTTCTTGAAACCAGGATCTTTTTCCCTTCTGTCAAGAAAAAGGATGTATAATTGCGGTCGGCCTCACAACGAATGATGTGATCCAGGTCCACGACGTGAACACTTTCCTGTGTTTTTAAAACCAGCCTTCGTTTCTGATTCGGCTGAATATTATTTTGCAGCGCTTCGAATTGCGGTTCCTGTTTTGTTTCGTTTTCTTTCAGCGATACCAAAGCGCGTTCCACAGCTCCTCTCAATTCTTCCGGATCAACCGGTTTCAGAATGTAATCCAGGGCAGAAAACTTGATCGCTTTGATTGCGAATTCTTCATGAGCTGTAATGAAAATGACTTCAAAATTCTTTTCAGGAATAGATTTCAATAAATCGAACCCGGTTCCGTCCGGCATTTGAATGTCCAAGAAAACTAAATCGGGTTTGATTTCTTTAATAGCGGCTAGTCCTGACTGTACGTTTTCACCGACAGGAAATGTCTGAATATCCAGATCAAAAGACTCGATCATTTTAGCAATTAACTCCCGTGTTCTTTGCTCATCGTCAATGATTAATACTTTTTTCATGGTTTATTGAAGTATTTTTTGGAAAGATAGACATTTAATAGCAATTCCTAATTCCTAATTCCTAATTCCTAATTCCTAATTCCTAATTCCTAATTCCTAATTCCTAAAAGAAAATGTTCAAGTGTTCAAAAGGTTTAAATTCCGATAGCTATCTGAATCAATCATTCGCAATTCGAAACTACAAAGAAGTTAATCCTTCGGTTCGGTAAGGCAGATAAATATTGACCAGTGTTCCGGTTTCCTTTTCCGCATCAAAATCCTCCATTTCCATCCGGCCCAGGATTTTGTATTTGTAACTCAGGTTGTTGATCCGGTCTTGTGTAATTTTCATGGCCATACTTTTATGTTCGGCACTTTTCTTATTGTTTTTTGACCCTTTCCGGCCCACTCCGTTGTCTTCAATCATCACATGAAGCATTTCTTCGTCTTTGGTAAAACGTACATGGATAAACCCGCCTTCAACCGTATGTAATTGTCCGTGTTCGATCGCATTTTCGATAAAGGGCTGTGTGATCATTGGAGGAATAAGTGCTTCTTCCTGCAACAACTGCTCATTCACCGAAACTTCGTATTCGAAACGATCTCCGAAACGCAATTTCTGGGTTTCCAGGTACTTGTTCAGAATGTCTATCTCTGTTCCCAAAGGAATAAACTCTTTGGAAGAATTTTCCAGGATCAGACGCATCAGCTTCGAGAAATTCACCAAAAACTTGGTGGAATTCTTCGTATCATTCTCATAAATGTAACTCTGGATCACTGACATCGCGTTGAAGACGAAATGCGGATTCATTTGAGAGCGCAGCAAGGTTTGATTCATTTCCGCTTCGCGCTGCAATTGTTTGATATTTCGCTGCTTCCAGCGGTTGTAAATGATGAACGCTCCCAGTGCCAGCAATATAAGAAAACCGATAATGATATAGGTTTGAAAAATATTCCGCAGTTCCGTATTTTCCTTTTGCTTTCGCTGCAATTCGATCGAATCTGCCTGGATTGCGATCAAACGTTCGCGCTGCTCCGAACGATACAATTCCGATAATTCGGCAATTTTAGCACTCACTTCCACAATGCGGGCACTGTCGGAATAATCGGAATACATGTTCAGGTATTTATAAGCCAAATCCATGTTTCCCGTTTTCCTGTAAACATCCGCCACTTCTTTATAGGAAGGATAAATTCCCCCGATGTAACCATATTGCGAGCGGATATCGATGGACCGGTTCAGGTAATTCAACGCATTTTTATACTTTCCCTGTTCGGCGAAAACCGTTCCCACCAAATGGTAAACCGCCGCAATTTCCGACCGGTTTGCCGCAGATTCAAAGTACACAAGCGCCATGTTATAATAACGCAATGCTTCGTTGTACTTCTTTTGCTCGTTGAATACATTTCCCAGGTATTTATGAGCCAGGCCCAATCCGTCCTGATCATTGTAAGCCTGAAGTGTGTGAATAGCACTTTTTAATTCTGCTATTGCTTCTTCGTATTCCTTTTTGGCCAGGAGCACCAAACCGATATCGGTATCGGCAAGTCCGACCAGGCGTTTATCGCGGATTCTCAATGCAGTTTCCCGCGACTGATTGAAGAAATTATTGGCATTGTCATAATTGAAAATCTGAAACTGAGATTCCCCGATCTGACGCTGATAATGTGCCACCTGCGGGAAATCGTTTGCTTCTTTTGCCAGCTGCAATGCGATGAAGTTCTTCGAAACGGAAAGTTCCACCTGCCCGAAAAAGTTGTAAATCACAGACTGCATATTCACACACATCGCCATCAGGGATTTGTCGGAAGAACGGCGCGCATATTGAATGGATGTTTCGGCAAAATCCAGTGAAGCATCGCGTTTGTTCTGCTCCATATTCAATTTGGCCAGCAAGCGGTTTGTTTCGGCAATCAAGGCATAACTGCGAACGCGCTTCGAAAAACGCAGCGCTTCCGTCAGGTAAATATCAGCTTGCTCGTATTCCCGGTAAGCAATGTGATATTCCGCCAGCAAGTGAAAAATATGCACCTGGTTCAGCTTGGAATCTGTGCGCGACAAATAAGGCTGCAACTGAAGAATCTTCGCGTAATAGGCGGTTTTATTTCCCTGGAGCGCGTCAATCTGCAGGTCGAAAATAAGCGCTTGTAATTTTGCGGAGTCAGATTCTCCCCGGCTTGCATCCATGATCGCGTACCGAATGGAATCTGCTTTTTGAACATCGTTGCACTGATAGAATTTCCCAAGCGCAACCTGTCGCCAGAATTTCTTGGTATTGTCTCTTTCGGTTAAATATGCTTTCCGGTAACTTTCTTCATCTCCGTTTGCTGCAAAGACTTTATGGGATAAATCAAAGCAGACGGACAGAATCAACAGGGAGAGCAGTATTCGAAACATGCACTAAAAATAGGTTTTTTCAGAAATGTTTTGCCCTAAAAAGAAGGAGATGTTGTTTTTCGGTCACTTTTACGGTGATTTTCAGGGTCTTCCAACCCACTTCAGGGAACTATCAAAAAGATGGATAGACATGTATCTATTAGCCCGGTGACAACAAGGCTTCTACGAAATTCTGAACACCTGTTTCAAAAAAGCTTTCCGGTCCGAAAACCAACAAGAACATTCCCGGAACTAACCTCCATAGGCTTCACACCCGTGTCTTCTCGGTTTTGATTTTTTCCGTTTTTTGGGTTTGAAATCTTTTTTCTTCATCACAGAAGAAGCTTTCATTTCCAAAACACCTTGTTTGGGTGTCAAAACTTGTTCAGCTGCATTTGCCGAACCTACTACTCCGAACACGGAGCTGATTGCAAAAAGAGCAAAGAAAATACGGAGAGTCATAAAAAATAGTTTTTCATCATAACGCAAGGTAGATGAATTGGTTACACAAATCAATCTGGAAAGAGTAAATCGTACCGCCGGTAATTTTTTTGACTGTTTTGGAAGAGTAGTTTGTGAGATGAAGCGTGTGTTTTGCAATACAGGACGTAATATTGCGGAATTACGTCAATTTTAGAACAAGGATTTTTTCAACTTTACTCTTACAAACACAGCTTTAGCTTTTTACCGCTTCAATTTTCAATTTTGATTTTGCGCGTTTTGAATTATCCTATCTTTGCCACACTTTTTAAGAGACGCGAAAGCATGGAATACAATTTTAGTGATATCGAGAAAAAATGGCGCCAATTCTGGGCAGACCACAAAACTTTCAAAGCGGAAGACAACAGCAGTAAACCGAAATACTACGTATTGGATATGTTCCCGTATCCTTCCGGAGCCGGCTTACACGTTGGTCACCCGCTCGGATATATTGCTTCGGATATTTATGCGCGCTACAAAAGATTAAGAGGTTACAATGTGCTGCATCCGATGGGTTACGATTCATTCGGACTTCCTGCAGAACAATACGCCATCCAAACCGGTCAGCATCCGGCTCTTACAACCGAACAAAATATTGCGCGTTACCGCGATCAATTAGATAAAATCGGATTCTCATTCGACTGGGACAGGGAAGTGCGTACTTCTTCTCCGGAATATTACAAATGGACACAATGGATCTTCAAACAGATTTTCCATTCGTGGTACAATGTAAAAACCGATAAAGCGGAAGATATTTCCACATTGATTGCTGCTTTCGAAAGCAACGGAAATGCAGGAATCGAGGCCGTAACGGAATATACGGATACATTCACAGCCGCTGACTGGAAAGCGAAATCGGAAAAAGAACAATCGGATATCCTGATGGAATACCGTTTGGCTTACCTGGCTGATTCATGGGTGAACTGGTGTCCGGCTTTGGGAACTGTATTGGCGAACGACGAAGTCATCAACGGACTTTCCGAGCGCGGCGGACATCCGGTAGAACAAAAACTGATGCGTCAGTGGTCGATGCGAATCAAAGCTTATGCAGAACGTTTAATTACCGGTTTGGATACCGTTGATTGGACAGATGCCATCAAAGACATGCAGCGCAACTGGATTGGAAAATCCGTTGGAGCTTCTGTTAAGTTTCAGGTTGACGGAACTTTTCCCCCTTTGGAGGGGGAGCAAGGGGGAGGAAAAAACGAAAACCGCTCCATCGAGGTTTTCACCACCCGCCCAGATACCATTTTCGGGGTTTCCTTCATGGTTTTGGCACCGGAGCATCCATTAGTAGACGAAATTACGACCGTAGAATACAAAGACGCGATTGAAGCATATAAAACAGCTGCTTCCTTGAAATCGGAGCGTGACAGACAAGCGGATGTGAAAAACATTACGGGTCAGTTTACCGGAGCATATGCAATTCACCCATTCTCGGGAGAAAAAATTCCGGTTTGGATCGGAGATTACGTGTTGGCTTCTTACGGAACCGGAGCGGTAATGGCTGTTCCTTGTGGTGATCAGCGCGATTGGGATTTTGCAACGCACTTCAATATTCCGATCAAAAACATTTTTGAGAATGTAGACATTTCGGAAGCTGCTTACGCAGAAAAAGAAGGAACAATTGCCAATTCGGATTTCCTGAGCGGATTACCGATCAAAAAAGCGATGGCGGTTGCAATCGCCAAAATCGAAGAACAAGGGCTTGGAAAAGGAAAAACCAATTACCGTTTGAGAGATGCGATTTTCTCCCGTCAGCGTTATTGGGGTGAACCTTTCCCGGTTTATTATAAAAACGACATTCCTTACCTGGTAGACGACGCACATTTGCCGATTGAACTCCCGGAAGTAGACAAATATTTGCCGACTGAAGATGGTGAACCGCCATTGGCGCGTGCAGAAAAAAGCGCGTGGAAATATTCCGAGGGCGACCGCATGGAATACAACACGATGCCGGGTTGGGCAGGAAGTTCTTTCTACTACCTGCGCTACATGGATCCGCACAACGAACATGCATTCGTTTCGAAAGAAAAAGCGGATTACTGGAACCAGGTGGATCTATACATCGGAGGTTCGGAACACGCAACAGGTCACTTGTTGTATTCCCGTTTCTGGTGCAAATTCCTGTACGACCGCGGGTACATTTCCTTTGATGAGCCGTTTAAGAAAATGATCAATCAGGGAATGATTTTGGGAAGAAGTAGTTTTGTTTACCGTTTGGAAGACAATAAAACATATGTGACTCTTTCTAAAAAAGAAGGAAAAAATGTTGTTCCGATTCATGTGGATATTTCTCTTGTCGACAATGATAAACTAGATATTGAAGCGTTCAAAAATTCTCGTGAAGAATATAAAAATGCAGAATTCATTTTAGAAGAAGACGGAACATATATCTGTGGTTCGGAAGTCGAAAAAATGTCCAAATCCAAGTTCAACGTGCAAACGCCGGATGAACTGGTAGATAAATTCGGAGCAGATACCTTACGCATGTACGAAATGTTCTTAGGTCCTTTGGAGCAAACCAAACCATGGGACACGAAAGGAATCAATGGAGTGCATAACTTTCTGCGCAAATTGTGGCGTTTGTTCTATAACGAAGGTCAACTGATTATAACGAACGAGCCTGCGAGCAAGGAATCGTTGAAGACGTTACATAAAACCATCAAAAAGGTGGAAGACGATTTGGAGCGCTTCTCGTTCAACACCAACGTTTCAAACCTGATGATTTGTGTGAACGAATTAACAGAACAGAAATGTCATTCGAAAGAAGTGTTGGAACAGGTGGTAATCTTATTGGCTCCTTACGCTCCGCATGCAGCTGAAGAATTGTGGGAAGCAATCGGTCACCAGGCTGGAACGGTTTCTACCGCACCATTCCCGAAATTCAACCCGGAAATGCTGGTGGAAGCAAACACGGTTTATCCCGTATCTTTCAATGGAAAAATGCGATTTAACGCTGAATTGCCGACTACTTTCTCTGCAAAAGAAGTGGAAGAAGCTGTTTTGGCGATGCCGGAAGCGCAGAAATGGCTCGAAGGAAAAGCCCCGAAGAAAGTCATTGTTGTTCCCGGGAAGATTGTGAATATGGTCGTTTAATCCGCTTTTAGAAATAGAAAAAACAAGTTGGGACGCGATAATACCGCGTCCTTTTTTTCCACAAATGCGGAAATTTGAAGAGTGCTTACCAGTGGGAGTTATGTACTTTAATCAGGTCCTCCAAAATTATGAAACTCTATACGAAGACTTTTCGATAGAATGGATATTCAAACCTTTGCGTTCTTTCACTCTTTGCGGTTAAAATAAGGCTGGATTTATAAACCGCAGAAGAAAATGCGAAAGCATTTGAAGACGAAGACACCTTTTCTATGAATAGAGTAGCTGAGGTAAGCAGAGACCGCAAAGACTATCCAGGTGATCATTTTTGTAGCGAGACCGGTAGGCGAGCACTTTATTTGCGCATTTGCGGGAAATGATATGATTTTACTTTGCTATGATAAATCCTGATCTTTTTCTACTCTTGCGAAAAACCCTAATTCTATTATTGAAGATGAAAAACGGAGAGGTGACCCAATAGTGGGAAATGGGGTTTTGGGGAAATTAAAAGCAGGCCGCAAAAGTATCACGGCCCGTTCTTTTTCACTGTTTCCGGCTCTTATTCTGCCTTCCGGTCATACTTACAGCACGTATGCAGCTTATTATAAACGTTATCCGGAGCGGTAAAATAATCGCTGTCATAACCCGATTCTGCAACGCGTTTCAGGATTGCATCCAAATCTGTTTTCGTACTGTCGAAAGTAATCGTAGCCATCTTCGTATTCACATCCCAATCCAACTCAGCAACCTGATCCTTCAATGCAGCTGTTTCAATCGTCTCTTCGCACATTCCGCAGTTACCGTAAATCTTCATTTTCCTGGTTAACGCATTCGGAATAGAAGAATTACAGCTCATCAGTGAAACCGGGACAAGCAATAGAATACTCTTTCTTATTTTTATTCGGTTCATTTCTTTACAATTTGGGTATTATAATATTGGTTTTCAATCCGGATTAAAACATGATATGTTCCGGAACTTAAACCCGAAACATCGTACGCCGGTTCAGCCAGGTTATCTGCTTTCAGGACCACTTGCCCTGCTGTATCCAAAATCCGCAAATCCACTCTTTTTCCTTTTTCCGGTAACATTACATGCAGCACATCCTCCACCGGATTGGGATAAACATGCAGTTCCTGTGTTTTTACAAGATGTTGATTCAAACCGAGATATTCCGGGGGAACAACCAGGAATTGCCCCATCATCCCATCGTCTTCGTGCATGAGAATGTGACAGTGATACATGTACGGCATCATCGTGTCCGTATAATCTTCAAACTTGGTGATGAATTGTACCGAATCACCGGAAGGAACCAGAACCACGTCTTTACGTCCGCGTTCTCCGCTATGCGGAATTTCTCCATTTCGATCCAATAAGTAAAATTGCACATCATGAATATGAAAAGGATGAGCAACCATCGTTTCATTGACCAATTTCCAGATTTCCGTATTGTTGACCGGTATTACGAAATCAATCCGATCCATGTTAAAGGAACTGTCATTAAAATAAAACGGGCCGTCCATGACCATTTCACTATCAGCAGTAAATCGAATGGTTCGATACGCATCTACATCCGCCAAGCTGTAAGGAACATGGTTCTCCAAAACCGGAGGAATGGTCGTTACCGGATTGGTAGTTGGCGCCGTTACATTGATCCGGAGAATATTAAAATCAACACCGTTCAAAGGGCTTTCCATCGACGGACTTCCAACCGGCATCGGCATAGTTGGTCCTCCCTGGATGCCCATCGGCAGTTCGGATGCAACACTCATCAGGTACAAACTTTGTCCCTGCATTCCAGTCAGATCCAGAATTATTTCTGCTCTTTCTCCGGGTGATAAGCGCACTCTCGTAGTATCAAAAGGTTGGTTCAGCAAACCGCCGTCAGAAGCAATCTGAGAAAATGATTTGTCGTTCGTAAAACCAAAATTAAATGCACGTTCACCCGAACCATTCAGAATGCGCAGACGAACCATTTGAGCAGGAAAAGAAGCTTGAACCGAGTATCCGTAGTTCGCACGGGCGCCATTTACCAGAATCGTGCTATCTTCCATTCCGAGATGCAGCGCCTGGTTATTCTGATCATATTGCTGAGATTGAATCACCAACGGAAAATCATCCACTCCGTACGTTCTCGGAAGATTCAGGCTTGCTTCCTGCTGGTCTCTGACAATAATGAAACCAACCGCTCCCTTGATTGCCTGCAGAGCCGTTTTCATGTGCGTATGCGGGTGATACCAGTAGGTGGATGCTTTATCCATGACCGTAAATTGCGGGTTCCAGGTACTTCCCGGCATAATTTCAGTGTGCGGACCTCCGTCGCTTTCTGCCGGAAGATGAATTCCGTGCCAATGAACTGTGGTGGTGTCATCCAGCTCGTTAGTTACCGTAATATTCATTTGCTGTCCTTCTTCAAAAATCAACGTCGGACCCAGATATGCATATTGATTATACGCATAGGTATACGATTTGCTCCCGGAAGGAAAAAACTGCACACTGTCCCGGTGCATCATCAGATTGATATTGGGCCCAATCAGTGTATCGGGAATAAACAAAGGGGTCTGTGCTCCCGAATAACACGGAAGCAGCAGACCGATCAATAAAATCGTTCTCATCCTGGTATACTTGATTACTAAATCAGAAGATCGTTACCGGACGAACCTCCCTCGAGGTTTCAGAACTGATCCTCACCAGGTAATTTCCTTTGGAAAAGCCGGAAACCGGCAGGAGGATTTCTGTGACACCTTTCGCAATTTCGTTATTGCCGCTATAAAGAACTGCTCCCGATAAATCAAGCACTTCGATCTGTACGGAATGGGGTTCATTGGCTTGTAATTGAAGCGTCACATTTCCAACAGTCGGATTCGGGTACAAATCAATTCCTGTAAATACGGATGGTGTTCCCAAACCGGCTACATCGCCTGAAAATCCCAGGTTATCTACCCACAGATAATCCTGGTTCGTCGGGCTGCTTCCGCTGGCTTTCAGAACAATGATGCAAGAATCCGGTGCCTGGGAATCCGAATAAACAAAGGGAATGGTAAAATTTGCCCACGACATCGCCATACCGGTAAGCACTTTGTCTGCAGTTGCAACCACTATTCTTGAGTTTGTTGCCGCATTCCAACGGGTCAATTGTACGTTGACGGAACCCTGGCTGGAACCGTAAATCATGTGTTGCCATTTTCCGGTAAAACTTGCCGGTTGCTGGGTAAAAGCAAATCCTGAAACAGGCTGCTGAGTCACCGGATTGATTACTCCACTGACAGCAATTCCGTTAGCGACCGTTGGTCCTACAGTTTTAGAAGTTAATTTGAGGAAGGACGATCCGGGACTTCCGGGAGTTCCTTTTTCTGCTGTGTAAACGCTTGCCGCGCTTGTATACGCATTCAGTGTTGCCCAACCATCCGGAGTTTCATAGGATCCGGAGTTTGTCCAGGATTCGAAACCTGCATTCGGAATCTGAGCGGTAGCAACAGATGTTATGGCAGCAAAAGCCGCCAGTGATACTATCATTTTTTTCATCATTCAATCGTTTAATTATTCATTTACCCATGATTTGATAAATAGGTTTAAAGGTTGCCTATTGAATAATTCTAAATGATGAATGATCTGTTTTTGAGATAGATTGGGATTTTGGGATTGGGTGGTGGTTTCGGATAATTGGATACGGGAAGCTCTGTGGAAATACATCCGGATGGTTCAAGCAGAAAAAAAGGTTCCTTTTCAAGAACTGCTATCAATTCGAAAAAGGGAAAAGCCTGATCTGCAAAACACGGATGTTCTTTTAACTTGATACAGGTCGTTTCATCATGACAACAACCCTTCCTGTTTTCTTTTCCCGCACAACAGCTTTTTGCAGGGCGTTTGAACAAGGAAACACTTTGGATTTTATTGCAGCAAAAATGAAAATTGACAGTTATATTCGTCGATAGTAACAGGTAGAATACTGAATATAATATAACGAGATATCTCATCTTCCGGATCTGGTTTCGAATGTATGAAATCCCTTAAAACTATTGACAGGTAAGATTTTATCATTCTTGAAATCCTAGTTTTGGAAAAACCCCGATGAAATTTTCCTGGAGCAAATCCGTTTATTTCTTCCTACATTAGGATTGAAAAACAGCTTCCATGAAAAATAAAATCCTGCCCGGTATTTTAGGCATTCTTTTTATTTCAGACCTGATTCTGATTACGCAGGATGATTATCATTCCCTGCGTTTTTTCACCAAACCGCTTCTCGTACCGCTTATTACGGCAATTTACCTGTTGGGAATCAGCAAAAAAGGGACGATTAACAGATGGTTTTTATCCGGGTTGATTTTCTGCTTCCTGGGAGATACTTTTCTGCTTTTTAAATGGGGATTTTTGCCGGGATTGGGATCTTTTCTGCTGGCGCATGTTTTATACATTCTGAGTTTCGTCAAACTCCGGAAAACGAAAATGCTTGCTTCAATTCCTTTCATTTTGTTATACCTCGTTTCCCTGATTTATTTCCTGCATCCGTACCTCAAAGAAATGGAAATCCCGGTGATCGTTTACGGAATAACCATTTCAACAATGGCTTATTTCAGTCTTCGTTCGAAAAACAAATGGTTGATTACCGGGGCATTTCTATTCGTTGTTTCCGACTCGTTGTTATCGTTCAACATGTTCGTTAGCTATTCGGCAATGACGGAACAATTCGTTATGGCAACCTATGTTTTCGCCCAACTTTTTCTGGTTCACGGAATGATTTCCAAAAAACGGGCATGATGCAGGATTTCACCATTTAAACACTTCGAATGAAAGAACAGATTTCGGCTTTCTTTAACAATCATGGCTTATTCAGCCCGATGGATTTTACCGATCCGGTGACGTATTTCATTCCCGGTTTCATTCTCCTGATTACCGGCGAAATATTCCTGTACCAGGTTCCGCGGAAACTCTTTACCAAAAAACTCATCAAAGACGATGTATCCAGTATCGGTTTGGGAGTCGGGGCGGTGCTTCTGGATTTCGGGATGAAGGCGATTACGCTTTCGTTTTACTTCTGGATTTACAATAATTTCCGCCTGACGGATTATTTCGGAATCGCGGATTTCAATGATTTCTTTACCTGGAAATGGCACGCAGATCATTGGTGGCTGTGGCTGTTAGTGATGATCGTGCAGGATTTCGGATTTTACTGGCATCATCGTTTAAGTCATAAAATCCGTTTATTCTGGACCGGACACGTCAATCATCATTCCGCAACGCATTTAAGTCTTGCGATTGCTTTACGGCAGGGATGGTTCGAAATTGCTTACCGCGATATCTGGTACATTCCGTTTATTCTCATTGGTTTTCATCCGATCATGATGGTGATGATGCATCAAATGAACCTGATTTTCCAGTTTTGGCCGCACACGGATGCGATCGGGAAATTGGGTTGGTTCGACAAAGTCTTCAATTCTCCTTCAAATCACCGGGTACATCATTCCCGCAGAATAGACGATTTCGATAAAAACTATGGCGGAATCCTCATGTTGTGGGATCACCTTTTCGGAACTTACAAGGCGGAAGAACAAAAAACGACCGAATACGGAATTCTCCACAACATCAGCACGTACAACGTTTTTCATATTGTATTCGATGAGTTCAGGGACATGGTTCACGACGTGAAGAAGGCTCCGGATTGGAAGGCAAAACTCCGCTATGTTTTCAAAGCTCCCGGGTGGAAACACGAGGGCAAAGACGAACGCATTGCGACGCTTCAAAGGGAATTAAAGGAACGAAAAACGAATTGATTTTTAAGAGGCGTCTTTGGTTCCCCCTTTGGAGGGGGATAAAGGGGGAGGACTTTTTCAACTCTTGGAAAAGAATAACAATTTTCTTATCTTAAATAGATGAGAAACAACCACTACAACAAAAACTTACGCGAATTTGCTCATGAGTTGCGAACCGAAACAGTTTCGAGAGCAGAAAAATATCTTTGGAAGCATGTTCTTTCAAGAAATCAACAAGGAGTTAAATTCAAACGTCAGCGTCCGATTCTGTATTTCATTGTCGACTTTTTCTCACAGGAAATTGGATTAATTATTGAGATTGACGGAAATTCTCACATCAATAGAGGAAGTTATGACCGAATGCGACAGGATAAATTGGAGAGTTTGGGTTATACGATCATTCAATTTTCGGAAGGTGATGTTATTAATAATTTAGGAGATGTAATCACTCAGATTCAACATGTAATTCATTGTTTGAAGGGAGAAAGGAAAACTTAGATTTTTTTCCTCCCCCTTTATCCCCCTCCAAAGGGGGAAAGTTTAATCTGCGTCCCAACCTGAAATCTAACTTCCATCTTTAAGAACCCTTTGGAAGAAAGAAATTCATTTTCGAATAGCATCATCCATCCAACCAATCGTATCAGCGACTGCATTCTGTCCACATGAATAAATCGTAGGACGAATCTGGGCGCGAAATGCTGCATTTTCCCTTCTTTTTTGAAGCACCTTGTGATTCGCCTGTTCTTTGAAAAGCCATTGCAGTTCATCTTTCAGGTTCATCGGTTTGTCCGTCCGGTGATTGTTCAGAATATTGATCCGCTTGTCGAATTCCTTCTCCGAAATTTTCTCCAGGGAAATCATTCCAAGGTCTTCTGCTTTCAATTCATTGATTTGGTGGTAGAAATAGCCTTTTTCATTCATCCCCACAAGTGCTGCCGAATAGTTCATATCACCATTCAGGTTGTAATTCAGCTTTCCTTCTTTGAAGTCCAAACGCTGATAACTATTGATTTCTTTTGAGAAAAGATATATAAACAACTTGTCGTATTTCTCCGATTCTTTCACTTCTACAGCAAGTGGTTCGTAAGTAATCTGTGCTGTTTTTCCGGTCTGAGGATCCGTAATCAAAGTCGATTGGCGCGCAACCGTTGCGTCCCAGACATATTTGTCGATGTTGACAATCGTTCCCCCTCCATGCATTTGAAAACCGGCGGTAACTCCCAATTGCTTGTATACATTTCGCAGGTTGAACCCGTATTCTTCATTCAGGTTGGCAGATTCACGCAAGCCCTTTCGAAGCACTTCCTTGTTTCGTTCATCCTGTAGTTCGTTGTCCCACTTCCGTTCTTTTTTCAAAGCAGCTTCCAGCTCCTGTTTTCCTTTTTCGCGGATTGTTTTCACTGCTTCTTCGTAAAAAGAAGCCAGGTTCTTCTGATGTGCATCATTGAGTTTCACTTTTCCAATCCGCTGATCAGCAAAGGACTGAAAATCCTTGTATCCCATTTTGACAACACGCTCGTCCAGTTTCCAAAGCGGTTCGCTTAGATTTTTCGCGTACACATCAAACACTTTTTCGTCGCAGGTCTGGTGAATCAATTTCATGCGGTCTTCGAATTCCTGTGTTGCGAGAATCGTGTGGTCGAATTTTTTGTTCCAGATAGCAAGTACCTTGGAAGGCGGAATGTGGGATTTTGGTTTTACATCATTTTTAGGTAAACCATCAATGTAATCGAAAATCGCATCAATGTCACTTCGCCTTCCTTTTAATTCAGGGAAGCGATTCATTGCAGTTTGCGTACGCATACTCACCTCTCTTGCATATGGATCTGAACTTGCTGCATCCATCCAATCTGGAACCCATCTATAAATAGATCCTTCTTTTGCTCCACCATCTGCCCATTTTTGACGAACCCGGAATAATTTTGGTCCAGCCCCATCTTTATGAGCCGAATGGCAGGTAACGCATTTTGTTTCAAAAAGGAGTTTTCCCCTCAACGATTCATCAGAAGGATATTCACTGATCGGAGTTCCAAAACCCACTATTGGATCCTGGATTTTAGGTTCAAGTTCAGATCCATAATAAATATGAGCAATGCCCTTTTGATCCGATGAATGTTCTTCAAAACTCAAATACAAACTATCCCGTTTCTTTTTCTCCGTTGCCCACTTCAATTCATTCAGTTTCGGTTCGTATTTCGATGGAAAGAGATCCATTTCTGTCATCGATTTCGGTTTCGGG
>NZ_JASLCN010000392.1 GCF_030151805.1 Fluviicola sp. | reverse complement strand
GTTCTAGAAATCATTCCTGTTTCAATTACCAAAAATAACAGTTGTGCGGTTTAATAGTCAATCGCCCTTTGGAGAGCCTAAAATTCATCATTCGAAATTCGTAATTTTGTAATCAGTATGTCTTATCCTTCGTTGAATTTACCTTCTGCAGAACTGAAACTTTCCAAAGAGAAGGAGGAGTTTTTCGTTTGGTGCGTTATCCGCAAGAAGAAATTGCTTTTAACTCCGGAGGAATGGGTTCGGCAACACGTGATTCATTACCTCATCTCTTATAAGAAGACTCCGATTGAACGCATCAACAGTGAGCATTTATTGAAGATTAACGGTCAGAACAGAAGGTGCGACGTGGTGGTGGTGGATTCGTTCGGAAATGCCAAACTCATTATTGAATGTAAAGCGCCGGAAATCAACCTGGATGAAACCGTTTTTCTGCAAACGAGCAATTACATTCAGAAGAGCAAAGCTGCTTTTTTCTGGATGACTAACGGACTCCATCATGTGATTGTGGAATGCAGTAATCCGGATGTGTTTTTGGAGGAACTTCCGGAACTTTAAATGAAAATTGATAATGTAAAATTGAAAAGTAAACCGCTTGTTTGAATCGAAAACGACACTTTCTCTCTTCTTTTAACTTTTCAATTCTCCATTTTCAATTAATTGGCGTGTTTCGCTTCCAATTTAAATTCACTCGTTATGTGGAATGTCAGATCCGGGTAGTCTTTTTCTGCCATTTGCAATAAGAAGGATGTTTCGGCAAGGAATACCAGGTTATCGTCTTTGTCTTTTGCCAGGTACTGCGATTTTGCGCGCATGAAGTCTTTCAACTGATCTTCATTATCGGTCGTGATCCAGCATGCTTTGTGGAAGTTTCTCGGAACGAAACGACATTTCGCACCGTATTCGTGTTCCAAACGATAAGCAATTACTTCAAACTGAAGTTGTCCGACTGTTCCGATGATTTTTCTATTTCCCGGCTGCTGAATAAACAACTGAGCTACTCCTTCGTCCATTAACTGCGACACTCCTTTTTCCAATTGCTTGGATTTCATCGGATCGAGGTTTTCCAATTCCTGGAACAATTCAGGCGAGAAGCTCGGGATTCCTTTGAACATAAAGTTTTCGCCTTCATTCAAGGTATCTCCGATCTTGAAGTTTCCTGTATCGTATAATCCGATTACGTCTCCCGGATATGCTTCGTCGATCACACTTTTATCCTGTGCCATGAATGAAGTCGGATTCGGAAATTTGAATTTCTTGTCCAAACGCACGTGGTTGTAGAATGTATTCCGTTCGAATTTTCCGGAAACGATGCGTAAAAAGGCGATGCGGTCGCGGTGTTTCGGATCGAGATTCGCGTGAATCTTAAATACGAATCCTGAGAATTTTTTGTCTAATGGTTCGATTCGTTTCGTATCTGCATCTCTTCCCCGCGGAGAGGGCGAAATCCGTACAAAGGTATCCAGCAATTCCTTTACCCCGAAATTGTTTACGGCAGAACCGAAAAACACCGGAGCTACATCTCCTGAAAGGTATGTTTCGCGGTTGAACGGATCATACACTCCTTCGATTGTTTCGAGTTCTTCCCGCAATTCTTCAGCCGGTTTCTCTCCGACCAATTCATCCAATTCAGCTGAATTGATGTCTGAAAGCGATACGATGTCTGTCGAAATCTTTGTTTTATTCGCTGCGAACAGGTTGATGTTCTTATCGTAAATGTTGTAAACTCCCTGAAAACGGTCTCCCATTCCAATTGGCCACGCCAAAGGTCGGACATGAATGTCTAATGAGGATTCCAATTCGTCCAGCAACTCGAACGGATCTTTTCCTTCGCGGTCCATTTTATTGATGAAAATGATTACCGGAGTTTTTCGCATGCGGCATACTTCCATCAAGCGCTTGGTTTGTTCCTCTACCCCGTTTGCACAGTCGATTACCAGAATAACGCTATCAACAGCAGTCAATGTTCTGTAAGTATCTTCCGCAAAGTCCTTGTGACCGGGAGTATCCAAAATATTGATCTGTTTTCCGGAATACTCAAAAGCCATTACGGAAGTTGCAACCGAAATTCCACGCTGCTTTTCAATTTCCATGAAATCAGAAGTTGCTGTCTTCTTGATTTTGTTGTTTTTAACAGCCCCCGCAGATTGAATTGCACCACCAAAAAGCAGGAGCTTTTCAGTCAATGTTGTTTTACCTGCATCGGGATGCGAGATAATTCCAAAGGTTCTTCGCTTTTCAATTTCTACTTCGTTGCTCATGATTGCTGTTTTACGGGTGCAAAAGTAGTTCAAAAAGTGGGAATTTAAAAGTGCATGTTAGAGGCAAGATGGTTTGAGTCAAGAGACAAGACTGTTAGAGGCAAGACTTTTAAGTTGGAAATTATTTCAATTGATCCCGGGTTTTGGTGATGACAAGTTTTAAAGTTGTATCAAATACCAGGAATTGGTATCTTTGAGATACAAACCAAAGTTATGGCTAAAAACACGTCCATTTTGTTAGGTGATTATTTTGATGTTTTTATAAATCAACAAATTAAATCCGGAAAATATACTTCCGCGAGTGAGGTTATCAGAGCAGCATTGAGATTGTTTGAGCATGAAGAAAGTAAAAAAAGTGAACTCATAAATGAGCTAAAAAAAGGAGAAAAGTCAGGGTTTGTTACTGATTTTAACTCCGAATCATTCTTAAATCAAATGCATCAGAAGTATACCAAAAAATGAAACTCAAGTAAACAAGACGCAGTTGAGATCATCCGGGTTTTACACCAGTAAATGAATTTGGAATCCCGGCTAAATGATTAGATCAGGCTATTTCAACTGGTAAGAAAGGAGAATTTCGTGGGTCCCGTTGTTTGTAATTGAAGCGGAAGCGGTGTGATTACTGATCCAAAATTCATAGGTATAAGCCAATCTGAATTTTCCGGCAATATCGTAACCGATCATCGGCCCGACATTATAAGTTCCTCCGTTCGAAGGAATACTTGCTGATCCTCCGAACCACAAGCGATCTTTCCACGTTGCCAATAAAGCAAGTGAAGAACATATCGAAGTTTTGCCATCACTGTACGATTGAAGTCTTGGTGTCAATTTCCACTTTTCTCCCAATCCAAACGTGTAATCTGCAAACACCCAAAGGTGAGCTGCATTATTATAAGGGAAAAGAGAATCTTTGAATGTCGCCTGATTTAATTGGGTCACACTCAAACCCACATTCCATTTTTCGGAATGCAAAGCAATTCCTAAATCACATTGAAAAACCGGATTGTAATTTCGTGTCATGTATTGCGGTTGTGGAGTCGAAAAAACCAATTTCGAAGCGTCGAATTTTAAGGTTTTCAATCCTGCAGAGACTCCAACAGACAAGAACATTTTTTTGATCGGAATATGATAGGCGTAAGATGCCAAGGCTGTATGCGATTTATTCAACCCGATGACATCGTATTCATAACTCACTCCTACTCCGCTGTTAATTGAATCCAGTTTCATGGCATAATTTGCCCACAAAGTGGTTGGAGCGCCATTGATTTTGGTCCATTGATTTCGCCATTGCACGTTCGCCTGATGCTTGTAAACAGCGCCCGTCATCGCCGGGTTAGTATGCATGTAATTGTTCCAGAAGAATGCACTTCGAGGTTCCTGCTGTCCCGAAACTTGTTGGGAGAATCCTAAAATAAGGATGGTAATGATCAAGGTTTGAAGTAATTTCATCGAATTAGATTTTGCATGCGAACATAGAAAAAATAGATTAATTATCTTCGTCAAATGAAAGTTTTGATAGATTCATCGTGGGAAAAGGCTCTTCAGAAGTCATTTGACTCCCCTTATTTTGAAAACCTGGTGCATTTCGTTAAGCAGGAATATACCCGGTTTCCAAATCAAATTTTTCCGGAGGGGAGATACATTTTCCGTGCTTTCGACAGCTGTCCGTTTGATCAAATCAAGGTTGTAATCCTGGGTCAGGATCCTTATCCGACGAGAGGTCATGCGCACGGGCTTTGTTTCAGTTGCGACTCTCATGTGCGGCCGTTACCTAAAAGTTTGCAGAATATTTTTAAGGAACTGGAAGATGATCTGGGGATCAAAGCCCCGGCTAACGGCGACTTGAATCATTGGGCAAACCAGGGTGTTTTGCTTTTGAATTCGTTACTGACTGTTCGCGAAGGTCAGCCGCTT
>NZ_JASLCN010000206.1 GCF_030151805.1 Fluviicola sp. | reverse complement strand
CACGTAGTGTTTGATGTAATGTTTGCTGTGATTGTTTGGTTAGAAGAACCGTAGTTTGTGTTTTGAGGATCCCAGTTGGACCAACCATCTGTCCACATTGCTGTTGGAGCAGGAGCAAAAGCACCACGATAAGTGGTTTGTTCAAACTGTCCGAATGCTGCTAAAGTTCCTAAACTTGCGAACATTGCACTTAAGTAAATTTTTTTCATTTTTCCTTTTTTTTCTTGGTACAAAATTGATTTACTAACCTTGTTCAATCCTTTCTTTTAGGTTACGATTCGCGTAAATAAATGTTAAGTCAATTTTAATGGTGGTATCATTAATTTAACATTGGGTGAATCGTTTTAGTGAGAGGGGGAAGTGGAAAAGTTTAAAAGGTTTAAAAGTTCAAGGCGTTGGACGATTCATCCTTTCAGCACAAACAAAAAAGCCATCCGCTCGATGAAGAACAGATGGCTTGCTGTAAAAGATGCTTTTATTACAATCTGATGCTTACGGAAGCTGTAAATGTTCTTCCGAAGTTTGTTCTCCAAACCTGTTGGTCAATCTTCTTATCGAAGTTGTTATTGTTGTTCTTGTCACCAACAAAAATGGTATTGAAGAATCCGTTAAGACCGCTTGCAGAAGATCTTTCAGATGAGTTATTCTGATAGAAAATCTGATCCTGAGCCAAAATATTCTGAATGTTTAATTTAAACTGTGCACGACCTTTCCAGAATCCTTTTGTGATTTGTAGATCAAGGAAAGTACGGGCTTTTTCCCAAAGATCCGGTTCGTTTACGTTTCCTACGATGTAGATGCGTTGACCTACACGGTTTACGTTCAATGCAACTCCCCATAAATTGCGGGCATTGTCATAACGCAACCCTGCATTGAAAACGTAAGGAGATTGTCCCTGAAGCGGTCTTGAATCTGCCACGCTACCAACGACTGTTGATACATCTACTTTTGAACGAATGATCGACAAATTGGAATAAACAGTCAACTTATCAAAGAAAGAAGCCGTATCCAGTTTGAAGAGAGATGAAACCAATGATCTTGCTTCTAACTCCAATCCGTAATTTGTTGCGGAAGGTACGTTTTGGAAAGAGATCTCATTAACAACGTCCGCACGAGATTTTTGCTCGATCGGGTTTTGGAAGTTCTTGTAGAAAATAGTTGCTGAAAGCAATTGACCTCTTCCTGCAAATGTTTCATATCTCAAATCCAGGTTGTGGATCAATGCACGCTTCAAGGTATCGTTTCCTGAAACCACAAAGTTGGTTGTGAAATCGTAGAACGCAAACGGAGCAAGTTCTCTGTACTCTGGTCTGTTTAACGTCTGTGAGTAGCTCAAACGAATGTTTGTTCTTTTGTTTGCTTCGAAAATCGCGTTGATGGAAGGCAGGAAGTCTAATTTCTTCGTATTGATTTTCAATTCGGTTTTGTTATCACGCAAAGAGTTCAACTCCTGTTGGAAGTATTCAGCACGAACACCGTAAATCACGCGGAAACGTTTTGCAAAACGGTTATCCAATTGAATGTAAGCTGCATTCAAAATAGATCGTGCGTCGTAACTGTCAGAAGCTTTTGTTCCGTCAGTTAACTTGAATCCACCTTTTCCCGGGTTACCGTTTACACCTTCTTCGATCAATCCCATGTTTTGAGGAGCGAAGATCTGGTCTTCCGGAAGGTATAATAAACTGTTGTCAAACTTCACATTTCCACCTGTTACACCATAGCGGGTGTATCCTAATTGGCGTGCTTCGAATTTTCTTGTACGAACCTGGTTGTAAACCCCGATTTTGAATTCGCTTTTGATTTTTCCGAACAAATCTGTTGCATAAGACAAGTCTAAACGCTCGTTGATCGAACTTTCGTGGTTTTCGGAGAAGAACATTCCACCACCGTAACTTGAACCAACATTCGTCAATGAAATGTTTGCCACATACATGGTGTCGTAAGGATTCGGATTGTCCGCATTCATGTTTTTACTACGTGTATAGATCGAACGGCTCAGGTTCGGGATAGAACGCTGTACGTTGCTGTAACCTGCCAACCAGTTGATTTTTAATCCCTGTAGTTTCAAACCATGCTGTCCTTCAAGCTGTCCGGAATAGACTCTGTCGGAAGTGAACCAACGTGCATTTGAACGCAGTAAATTCGGGTTTTCTTCCAGCGGATTGATTTCACCTGTACGGTTGATCAATTTATCCGATGAGTTGATGCTGTAGATATTTTTGAAGTTGATTGTATTTCGCTCGTTCAATTTCAATGCAAAATTCACCAAACCACCTGCAAGTAGATTCGTCACGTTATTCTTGTCTAAATAATCGTAATCAATTTGAGTGGATTGAACTGAATTCGGGTCTGTACTGTTGGAATAACCGCGGCGAACCGTTTCGTTATAGCTGAAGCTTCTGCTGTAAGTCAAAGCAGCAATCATTCCGAATTCGCGTTTTCCGAATTTCTTGTTGAATCCTGCAGATGCCTGTACGCTCAGGTTTGGTAAGAATTTGCTTTCAGTTGTTCCCCAGTTTGTAGAGAATTTCTGAGCAATTTTTGCCTGATCGTGAATGCTTGTAGGATAATCTGCCTGGGCAGGAATTGCAGCGGGCATTTTTCTCGTCCCGTCGTCGATTCCCAACCAGTCCATTTTTCCTCCTTTGTAAGAAGTACGGTCCTTGAATGTTGTAATTGTGTTGATTCCCGTTCCGACCTGGAAAGAAATGAAGTTTTTCTCTGGAATACTTTTCGTATTAATCTGGATCAAACCTCCTGCAAATTCTGCGGGTTGGTCTGGTGTTGCCGATTTGGTAATCGTTAAATTGTCAAGCATATTGGAAGGGAACATGTCGAACGAAAACGCTTTCCGGTCACTTTCCGAACTTGGAAGGGGAGAACCATTTAAAAAAGCAGCGTTGTACCGGTCATTCAATCCGCGGATAACCGCAAATTTGTTGTCCTGGATACTTGCTCCGCTGACCATCTTCAATACATCACTCGTATTGCTTGCTGTAGACTTTGAAATCGATTGACTCGACATCACGTCACCAACGCTGATCGCATTTTTCTGAGCCAAAACAACTCCCTGATCCGTATCTGTAATTCTTTTGGCAGTAACGACTACTTCGACAAGCGAATCTTCGCTTGGCGGATACATCACCACATCAATAGTCGTAACTTCTCCTGTTTTTACCTGGATGTCATTGACAACTTGAGTCGGGATTCCCGGATACACGATCCGAACGGAATAAGTTCCTTTTTCCAGCTTGCTGAAGTTGTAAATACCTTCGATATCGGATAAGATTCGTTTACTTTGCTCAATCAATTCGACCTGAGCAGAAGGAAGTCCTTCTCCCGTTTCGGAATCGATCACTTTTCCTTGAATTACTCCGGTGTTTTTGTCTTGCGAAAATGCAATGCTGACGAATAATAATGAAACAACGGATAAAAATATCTTCATAGCTTTAATTTTGCCACAAAGGAACAGCTATAACGTTATTCTAAATTAAGTGCAAAATTATGGGATTGTAAGTCTTACGTAAACAAATTGTGAACTCAATTAACATTCTCTTAATACAAACTAAAAGGATGTAGTATTTTCCCTGAATCAGCTGATTTTTTCAATCAGGAAGTTTTGGTTGTTGAAAGATATCCGGTCATTTTCAGACTTATTCAAAAGTAATTGGCCCAAAGGAGCACTTACTCCGATTCCTATAATGGATGTATTCCCGAAAGTGATCTTCCCGATTGGTATACCGACCAAAAAAGTGCCCAGATTGGTTTGAACCAATGAGCCGACTTTAATGAAAGATGAAGTTTCGGAAGCCTGGCTTTCAAGTAATTTTTTCAGCCGTTGCTGTTCTGCTAATTGAGTACTGAGTTTCCCCAGTTCCTGCTGTGCCATTTCACGCGAAGTTTCGAATTTATCTCCTGCCGAACTCTTGCTGTCTTCTGCGATATCTTTTTGCAGGTCCGCAATATCCTGTTGAAGCCGGGTGGCTTTCTCCGTGATCGTTTCAGAAATATGTTGAAGGAGATCTTTTTTGTTCATGAGGAAAGTTCAAGGAGTTTAAAAAGTGTAAAAGCTCAGGGTTCAAAAGTTCAAACCGGTTTTCTTTTCACTTTTTGAACTATTCGTATATAATAAAGTGCTTGTTGAATAATTCGATCAATTGATTTTTGACGCTTTCTTTTGAGAATTGCATTCCGAAAGCGCGGAGAAATTCTTTATCGTATTCCACTTTTCCGTTGACCATGTTCAGAATGGCGCGTTTCAGGTCGGAAATATTGTTTTGTTCGATTTTGATTCCCAATGCTTCCGTCATATTTGCTGCAATTCCGACGGCTGTTGAAATAACAGGAGTTCCGGTCAGCCAGGCTTCAGCAATCACAATACTGAATGTTTCGTATTCCGAAGTCAGAATCAGGGCATCGTGCTCTTTTAATAAGAAGCTCACTTCTTCCCATTCGCATGGGCCGGTAAAGATAATGGCCTCGGAGCAGCTGTTCAATTTCGCCCATCTTTCCCATTCATCGGTATTTTGATCGGAAACCACCGTCAAACTGATTGTTTTACCGGATTCCAGGTAAGCATTGAGGAAACCGTCAAAAAGAAAACCCGGATTTTTGGTGTTTTTGTCCAGCGTGGAAATATGAATAAACTTTTTGCGCTCCACCGGATTGGTTTCTCTTAAGGTAAAGATCTGCTCATCCACAAAATTGGGGATCACCTGGATCTTCGTTGTGGGGAAAAGCGGTTTCATATCACTTCTGAGTACGTTTGAAACAGCTACAATTTCGCTGGTATGTCTGCTTCCCCGTTTAATAACCTGCTGGTGAAGGGAAAGAAAATTCTTCCGTAGTTTTTTCCGGTAGTAGGAACCATGTTCCATTACGATCAACGGTGCGTGAAAATAGCGTTGAACACGCGCAAACTGCATGGCGCGGGGCAGAAAAATATGTGCAAAGATCAAATCAATGTGGTCGAGCATCAAGAGTCCTTTTCGCAATGCTTTTCGCTGCAGCCACCAGTGAATGAACCGATTACTGGCAATGCGGTGATAAATCCGGATGATTCTCAGGTTGTCTACCTGCTGATCGTCTACCTCGATGGAAGAACAATTCTTGTCGCCCATGGTATGCAGCACCGTGACTTCGTAAGTGTCCGAAAGCAGGTGTGCAAAGCGCTCTACAAAATTTCCCGCGTAAGGATCGATACGAGTAGGAAACCATGAACTCATGATGAGAATATGTCTTTTTGTGTTGGGCATAGGCTAATTTAGTGGATTTTTCCGCTAATTGCGTATGACTTTCAAAGTTTTTGTATTGTTTTCTTTGTGGATTGTGAGGAAATAAACTCCTTTTTGTGATTCGGAAAAATAAATTTCATTTCCAAATTGCTGAAATGGAACTGCTTGGCCGACTTGGTTTTTTAGTTCGAAAATTTCGTTACCGGTCAGATTTGAAAGTTTCAGCAGGCCATTTGTCGGATTGGGAGCTATCCGGATCAGGTCCAGCGAATTACTTTCCAATCCTGCTGTGCAGGTCAAGCGGTTCATATATTGCCAGATGGTGTCGTTGTATTGAGTACCCACCAAACTGTTTCCCATCGTGCTTCCCATTCTGACCAAAACAATTCCTTCGGACGGTACCACATTAATGATTTGTCCGTTTTTTCCTTCAGCTGCGTACATTTCTGCAGGAGCATTCGGACATAATTCTCCGGGGAAGACAAATTGGGATTGGGGAATCATAAAAGATGTTTTCCCGTTGAGCCAGGTCAGATAACCGTATGATTTGTTCAGACTCTGGCTGCTGTTACGCATTTCATTCAGGTAAGTCAGATCGGGGAGAACTGCATTTCCGTTCCAGTATCCGTTCTGGGAAAGCAATAATCCGAAACGTGCCATGCTTCTCGGTTTGGAAACAAAGATTTTATTGTATCCGACAGAGACGTACAAACCGGTCATTCCAATCTTGGTTCCGATCTTTTGTGCCACCCAACTACTGAGACTCATTCCGGTTGCAACTTCAATCACCGAATCAAGAAGTGTGTAAGGAGCATTGTGATAGGCCCAACGTGTTCCGGGAGCAGCTTTGAAAGTCAAACAAGCAGGATCTGTGCAATCCATATTCGAACCGCTGTCATCCAAACCTGTTGTCATGGTTAACTGATTTTTAATCGTGATGGCATTTTCCTGCGGAGCAGTCAAACTGGTCCATCCGCTTCCCAGGTAATCACTGGTAGGATCGTTAATGTCCAGTAAACCTTCGTGTTGTGCAATTCCGATTGCGTAAGCAGTGAGTGTTTTTCCTGCCGAATTCCAGACATAAAAACTATCTGCCGTAAAGGTTCCGAAATACTTTTCCAGAACAATTTTCCCGTCTTTCAAAACGATGAAGGCTTTTGAATCACTTGTTTCCAGCCAATCATACAATTTATTGATGGAATCCTGACACCAACCCAGTGTTGCGGGATCGGTCGTGCTCCAGGTTGTTCCTAAAAGCGGTGGAAAATACGTTTGCGCTTTCAGATTCGAAAATCCGGATACAAACATCAGCAGGAGAAGGATCTGTTTCATAACGATTCAAAATTGGTATGACTTGTACTGAATTTCTTTCGTGAAAAGAAGACCGAATCTCTGTTTCAGGAAGATTTCAAACCGAAATTTAAAAAATCCCCGCAACACTTCTCAATTTTATCGTTTACATTTTCAATTAAACCAGGACTTTCTCATAAATGGCTTCCAGTTGTTCAATGGCAAAATCAATTTCTTCTTTGGTGGTATAACGTGAAAAAGAAAAACGCGCGTTCGGTCTGGTATGATCCGCCTGAATTCCTTCTAGAACGTGAGAACCTTTCGTTGCTCCTGAAGAACAGGCAGAACCACCGGAACAGGCGACACCTTTCAAATCAAGGGTAAACAGTAACATTCCTGATTTTTCGGTTGCAGGTAAACAAACGTTTAAAACGGTATACAAGCTTTTGTCGGGATCTGTTTCTCCGTGGAACGTAACGTCGGAAAGAACTGCTTTCAACCGTTCTATCATGTAGGATTTCAATCCCTGAACATGGTTTTGGTGCTCTTCCAAATGGCTGTATGCCAATTCAATGGCTTTTGCCAAACCAACAATTCCGTAAACGTTTTCAGTTCCGCCACGCAATCCGCGCTCCTGCGCACCACCGTGAATCAAGATATCTGTTTTGATGCGTTTGTTTGCATACAAAAACCCGATTCCTTTCGGTCCGTGGAATTTATGTGCAGCACAGGTAATGAAATCCATTCCCAGTTTTTCCAGGTCGAAAGCATAATGCCCCATGGTTTGAACCGTATCCGTATGGAAATAAGCGTTGTATTGTTTGCAAAGCGCGCTTACTTTTTCAATCGGAGTCAATGTTCCGATCTCATTGTTTGCGTGCATCAGGGAAACCAGGGTTGGTTTCTCATCTTTCAGATAAGTTTCCAGCTCATTCAGATCAATATTCCCTTTGGAATCAACTGTTAACCAAACAGCTTCAATTCCTTCTCTTTCAGCTAAATGTTCTATGGTATGACAAACAGCGTGATGCTCAATGGTGGTAGAGATGATGCGTTTTACACCCAATTGATAAACCGCGGTATTCAATGCGATATTGTCGGCCTCCGTTCCTCCGGAAGTGAAAATCAATTCATTCGGAGAGCAATTTAATTGTTTTGCAATTGCACGACGGGAAGTTTCGATCAATGCTTTTGTCTGCCGGCCATAAAAATGTGTTGAAGACGGATTCCCGAACTCATTCTCTAAAACTGGAATCATGGCTTCCGCAACTTCTTTCGCAAGCGGGGTAGTTGCTGCATTGTCTAAA
>NZ_JASLCN010000346.1 GCF_030151805.1 Fluviicola sp. | reverse complement strand
ATTAAAGATAAGGTAGAGGCTAAAGATAAAGATAAAGTAGAAGCATGATAAGTCCGTTAGCACAGGTTTCTCCGAACGCACAACTTGGAGAAGGGGTAATTATTGACGCATTCAGTACCATTCATGATGATGTGGTGATTGGAGCGGGAACAAGAATTCATTCGAATGTAAATATTTATCCCGGAGCAAGAATCGGAGCAAATTGTGAGATTTATCCCGGAGCTGTAATTAGTGTTGTTCCTCAGGATTTGAAGTTCGATGGAGAATATACAACGGTTGAAATCGGGGACCGGACAGTGATTCGCGAGTGTGTAACCATTCATCGCGGAACGAAAGATAAGTGGAAAACAACAGTCGGAAGCGATTGTTTGTTGATGACTTACGTACATATTGCACACGATTGCCAGATCGGGAATCATGTAATCATGGCAAGTTATTCCGGTTTATCCGGACATTGCGTGGTTGGAGATTACGCTATTCTGGAAGGTCGTTGTGGTTCACAGCAGTTTGTTCATGTCGGGGCGCATTCATTTGTTGCAGGAGGATCTTTGATCCGCAAGAATGTTCCGCCGTATGTGAAATGTGCCCGTGAGCCGCTTACTTATGCAGGAATCAATTCCGTAGGCTTGAGAAGACGTGGTTATACGGATGAGCAGGTTCGGGAAATAGAAGATATTTACCGCATTATTTTCGTTCAGAATAACCACGTGACCAAATCATTGGATATTGTGAAGGAGACTATTGCAGATTCTCCTATCAGAAGAGAGATTTTATCATTCATTGAAGCTTCCGATAAAGGAGTGATTAAAGGATTGATCTAAGGTTTTTGTTTTGAATTTAATTGTAAATTAGCTCAACAGACACATTTCATGTTATCAAAGAAGACGAAATATGCATTACATGCTTTGACCTATCTGGCGAAGAAGGATGCTAATGAGCCAACTTTGATCCTCGAGATTGCTGAAAACGGCCATATCCCGCGAAAATTCCTGGAATCTATTTTATTGGATCTGAAAAAACAAGGAATTCTCAATTCGAAAATGGGGAAGGGCGGAGGCTATTTTTTACGTCAGAAACCGGCGCAGATTCAAATTTCCACGATTATCAGGCTTTTTAACGGCCCGATTGCATTATTGCCCTGCGTCAGTTTGAATTACTATCAGCGTTGTGAAGAATGCACGGATGAAAAAACGTGTGGCTTGAATAAGGTATTCATTGACGTTCGGAACGAAACGTTGCGCATTTTAGAAAATAAATCAATTCAGGATATTGTAGATCAGGAATTGTAACAGCCATAGGCTCAGAAGAAACAATCAAAAGTGGTACACAGAAATCAGATTATTGAGATTCAAATCGACGATTTTGCGTTCGGTGGTCAAGGGATTGCCCGCATGAAATCGGAAGAAAGCGATTTTATTTTATTCGTTGAAAACACCTTTCCAGGGCAATTCGTAAGAGCCCGGGTCGATAAGAAACGCAAACGCCATGCAGAATGCAAACTGCTTGAAGTGCTGGAGCGTTCTCCTTTGGAAAAACAACTTCCGTTTCAAGAGATTTCAGGTGCGCCATACTTGTTTGTTCCGATTGAAATTCAACAGGAATATAAGAAAAAATCTACCCTGGATGTTTACCGGAAAATCGGAAGGATCCAGGATCCGGGAGCGCTTTTTGATGAGTTTATCTCGTCACCGGAAGCCTTCTTTTACCGGAATAAAATGGAATACAGTTTTTCCTGTATTGAACATGTGCCGGAAACCGGGGAGGAAATCGACGATGCTTTTGCTTTAGGGTTTAAGCGAAGAGGAACCTGGTGGAAAGTTGAAAATCTGAATAAACCGAGCGGATTGTTTGACGAGCAATGGGAAACCATTCTTCCGGAATTCAGAGATTTATTGAAATCATTTGGTTTGCCGGCATGGCATCCGCCGAGAAAGGAAGGTTTTTTCAGACATATTGTGGTCCGGAAATCCTTCGACCAGGATCAATTGCTGCTGCATATCGTAACCAGTTCCGCAGGAATCAAACAATTCGATAAAGCACAGGTTGTTGCCTTTTTGAAAGAGAAATTAGGAAACCGTTTGGCGGGTGTCTGGCATACGATCAATGATAATGTGGCCGATCGTGCCAAAATAGAAAACGGAACCAGTGAATTGCTTTTCGGAGACTCGGTAGTCGTTGAGAAAATGCTCGGTCTTTCGTTTGAAATCAGCATGGAAAGTTTTTTCCAGACGAATCCGAAAAGTGCGGAACGTTTGTACACGAAAGCAATCGATTACGTTTGCGATTACGCGAAAGACGGCAGTGTGATCATGGATTTATTCTGCGGAACGGGAACCATCGGACAATTGGTAGCACAACGCGTGAATGCGGGTGAAATCATCGGTGTTGATATCGTTGAAGAAGCTATTGAGGATGCAAAACGAAATGCGAAACGCAATAAGCTGGAGCATTTGCATTTCTTTGCAGCAGATGTAGGTAAATTCCTGTCATTGCACCCGGAATACTTAAACCGTATTGATACGATTGTTCTGGATCCTCCAAGGGCAGGAATCGCACCGAAGACCTTGCAGAAAGTAATGGCTTTGGGAGCTTCACACCTCGTGTATATTTCCTGCAATCCTTCCACCCAGGCAAGAGACACGGAAACACTTGAACAAGGCGGTTATAAACTCATGAAATTATCGTTGGTAGATCAATTCCCGCACACAAGCCATATTGAGGCCATTGCGGTGTATGAGAAGCTTGCTGAGTAACTAGTTCCTTTGTTGTAAATTTTTCGTTTTCCCCTTGAAGGGCAATTTCCCGGAAAGGAGGAATTTAATTTCTGAAAAGAGTTTAAAACGCTGATTTAGATGTTTCCATTGTTATGGAATCGGTAACGGCGTACAATTATATTCCTAATCCCAAAAGGGTTTAAATGCTCTTTTAAACAAACATCATTCTATTTCTTTTCGGGCTACTGTGCCGGTGTTAGAAAGCTGGTATTGGATCTTGTGGTAATAATTCGCGGTGCCGTTTTGTTTTCATCCCTGTATTCAAGATTTTTTGAGTTCATACAAGTTTTTGGTATTGATTTGCCCCGGATTTCTATTTCAAAAGTTGTTTTTGAACAGTGGATCAAAACCCTGTATACCAAAATGAGGTTCCTGCTCTAAAAACCGCCCGATTCCCTCTGTCACCCTTCTCAACTGTTTCAACAGAGTACAAATAGTGCTCATCCTAGAAATTGAAAAGTTTCCTAATAGTGCTCTATTTGATTACGAAACAAATTTATTAAAATTGAATTAACAATATAATAATCCATTAAAAACGCCTATATATCAATTGTTAGAGATATTTGCAACAGAAATTTGATTGTTGAATGAGTTTCTTATTTGTAAACAATCGGGTTTCATTAGAAGAAACATTACAGCAAGAGATATGAAATCGTTATTTATTCAGACTTTACTCGTTTTGTCTCCTTTATTTGTGAAAGGACAAGCGATCCCGGATCAATTAAAATTGGATTTCAAACAAGCAAAAGCGGAAAACAATTATTCGCTGTACTCAAAAGCGAAAGAACAGCTTGTTCAATTCTTTCAAACTTCAACGATTAATGATGAAGATTTGCAGGCGGGTTATCTGATTGCGCAAGAATTCAGAGATGTATCCCTTTTCCTGTTTATCGAAACTTATGATAAGCATCATCAGCATTCCAATTGTACAAAACACAACAATCAATAATCACATGAAAAAAATGATACGTCAATCATTATTGCTTCTTTCCCTTTTGTTGACCGGACAATTTGCCTTGTCTCAAAACACCATTACCGGTTTGGTAAAGGATGAAGCGGGCGTTATTCCGGATGTTCCGGTTATTCTGAACGGAACCACCTGGAAGCAGTTGTCCGATTTGAACGGAAAATTTGAATTCAAAAATGTTCCGAACGGAAGGTACTACCTGGTTATTCAATCTTCAGAATACCCGGTTTATCGTGATACGATTACGCTAAACAACAACGGGGTTGTTGATCTTGGTGCAATCTTATTAGATGCAGGCAAATCCAAAAACGAAATCGAAGAAGTTGTTGTCAATGGAAAGCTGGCTGAAGGGAATAATAAAGCAAACAAAATTCAAAAGGATGAAAATGTAATCGGAAACGTGGAGTACGTAGGCGATGGTGAGCAGGTAGCATACAACGCGGGAGATAATCTTCAGAAAATGCCGGCTGTAACCGTTCAAAAGGACCAGGGAGAAGGACGTTATATGTCTGTAAGAGGAACGCCGACCGATTGGAATAGTTCGATGCTTAACGGGGATCGGTTGCCGGTTGCGGATGAGAACTCGGAAACGCGTACAATGGCGTTTGATGTAATTTCCAGCGACTTGTTGGATTACATCAAAGTGGCAAAAGCATTAACGCCGGATATGGAAGGTGATGCGATCGGTGGTTCTGTTAATTTTATTACGAAAACCTCTCCCGATTCAACTGAATTGAAAATCAACCTGATGGGCGGCTACAATGCTCAGTCTCAAAAGCCGATTTACAATGGTAATTTCTTTTATGGAACCCGTTCCAAAAACGGGAAATTCGGTTTCCTGATCAATGGTTCGGCTTACGTCCGAAACTGGGGAACGGACAATTTTGAGGTTGTTTACGGAAGTAACTACAATCAAGGAGTGAATCGTTTGGAGTTGAGGGATTATACCGGGATGCGTTCGACTTACTCCGGGAATATTGCTTTAGATTATAAATTCACTCCGAACAACAAGATTTATTTCAAAAGCATGGTGGGCCGGTTCACAGATAACGAATACGACATGAAGACGCGCTACAACTATGCAATCGGAGCCGGTTCGACCATTATGTTACAACACATTCATTCTATCCAGCAATCATTGTTGTATGGAGGTGAATTGGGGACCGAATTGAAATTGAGTAAAAAACTGTTTTTCGATGCCAAAGTTGCTTTCTACAGCAATCAATACGGTTATGGAAAAGTTCCGTTTAAATCAAAAGACAAAAGAAACGGATACCTCGTTGAGAACTTTGAAAAATTCAATGTTCATTTCAAAGATCAGGTCTACATAGATAAAAACGGACAGGCTTACCGCCAGGATCAGAACGGCAACCCGATTGACGGAAACGGAAATATCGTGAATGACCCAAGCCTGGAATTGGCGCGTGTAAAACTCCTCGGAAAAGACAATCCTTTTGGAGATGGCGATAGCTGGAACAATATTCAGCCTCAAATCCAGGGAAGTAACTCTCCCGGTGATTATGAATTTTCTGGAGCTTACAGTGAGTTGAACACGACCTGGGAAAAGGATCCGCTGATTGTCAATGCCAATTTCAAATACGAAGCAACTAAAAATCTGACACTTAAAGTCGGTGGGAAAACACGTTACAAAGAAGGATATCGAAGTTTGTCACTTCACAACTGGTACCAGGACTTCAATACGTATTCGGGTTCTCTTAAAATCACCAATTACCCGACGGCTCCTTTGAACCTGAACGGCGGTTTCTTACAGGAATTGGGACAGCCTTACGCGGGTACGTTTATGCCATTCCTTAAACCGGATCAAATAGATGGGTTGATCAATAATTTGGGAGATACGCTGCGTGAAGAACCGATGACGGTTGCGCATCATGATTATTACGAATTTATTGGTTCTACTTATTCCTATTCCGAAGCAGCGGAAGCTGTGTATGCAATGGCGGAATGGAAACTCAAGCCGCGATTGACATTGATCGGAGGGATCCGGGTGGAGATGACTCAATTAAAAATGACTGCCGATTCGGTTCTTGACGGCGAAAATGACTGGTATCTGGCAAACATTTATAACATAGACGGCGACTACAAAGTGGTGCCGATAGACAACGATCCTTATGCAGGTACAGGTCTTACGCCTACTGTTCAGTATACGGTGGCTTACCCGGTGGTGAAATCGCATTTGAAGCGCAATTACTACGCACCGCTTCCGATGGTTCATTTGCGTTTTGACCAAAATGACAATACTGTTTGGCGTGCGGCTCTTACGCGAACTTACCGCAGACCGAACTTCATCGAAACGAAGCCCGGAACAGCAGTGATTGATTACACCAATCTTGAATTCAACCAGGGGAATCCGAACCTGAGACCAGCATTTTCATGGAATTTGGATTTTTCTTATGAGCATTACATGAAAAATGCCGGGTTGTTTTCCGTGGGACTTTTTGGAAAAGTGGTTACAGATCACATTTATCGCACTATCACAGCTGATATTGATCCGCAATTAGGGATTATTTACAAGTCCTATCAAAATGCCGAGAAACCGGTTTATGTTGCCGGAATCGAGATCAATGGGAAAAAGAAGTTTGATTTTCTTCCTTCAATGTTAAAGAATTTTGGAATCGATGCCAATTTCACACTGACTTATTCCCAAATGCAAATACCGGGAAGATCTTTCAAACAGGCGCTTCCTATGCAGCCGCCGGTATTGGTAAACTGTGCTCTTTTCTATGAAGGTGATAAGGGGTTGAAAATCCGCGCTGCGCTAAATTACACAGCCGGTTATTTGATGGAGGTGAATACTTCTGCGGTTTCAGATGACGGAAAAACAATCCGTCTGTTGCATGACAATACGGATTACGATGTGTTCATGCGCTACAAATGGTCGCTGGATATTAGTGCTTCATATAAGATTACCAAATACATGCAGATCTATTCTGAGATCTCCAATATACTCAACAAGCCATTTTATGTCTACCGCGGCGAGTCATTCAGACCAATGCAGGTGGAGTACTATGGAGTCAAAGGAACCCTTGGTGTGAAATTCAACTTTTAATAATTAAAAAGAAACAATGATGAAAACAAAACTTTTACTTCAAAGCTTCATAGCTTGTGCTATGACATTTACATCCCTTGCACAAGATGCGGATGACAGTTATAAATTGCTGTTTATCGGGATTGACGGTTGCAGATCCGATGCATTGCAGCAACAAATCACAAACGGAAATGCTCCGAATATCAAATCTGTTATGGATGCCGGTTTGTATACGTTTGATTCCTGGCATTTGGGGATTACTTCTTCCGGGCCATCCTGGTCTGATATGCTGACCGGAGTTTGGGAAGGTAAACATGGTGTTACCAGTAACAATTACACCGGAAGTAATTACAACACGTTTCCTTATTTCCCTAAAAGGGTAAAGGAGTGCAGGCCCAATGCAAAAGCCGTTCAGATTACGTCCTGGTCGCCAATGAGTGATAATGTTTACAACGACGGATGGAACAGTAAAATCGTGCCGCCAACAGATGATGCCTGTGCATCGGTAGCCGTAACTCAATTAGCTGATGCAAGCCTGGATATTTTATTCGTTCATTTCGACGATGTGGACGGAGCGGGTCACTCCAACGGATTCAACCCGGCAGTTTCGTCTTATATGAATGCAATCGCTTATGCAGATACAAAAGTCGGACAGGTTCTTCAGGCATTGTATGCGCGTCCGAATTATGCGAACGAAAAATGGGTGATTCTTTTAACAACGGATCACGGCGGAACAGGAACAACGCACGGTGGAAACTCGAACGATGAGCGTCATATTTGGTGGACAGCTGCAGGATACAATATTCCTCATTTACAAATCACTGCAACAGATCCGGGATCGTACCAGTTCGGAACTCCTCCAACAACAACTGCCATTTACAATACACCTGTTTTAACAGATATCGCGTGCACGGCAATCGACCATTTGATCCCAAACAATACTTGTATCACGAACAATACTGCTGCCTGGAACTTAGATGGGAAATCCTGGTTGGACGAAGGGAATTTGTTTGTAGAAGACAATGATGCTGCGGCTGCATTTGCAATCTATCCGAACCCGAATAACGGGGTGTTTGATATCGTTTATGACGGTCAAACGGCACAGACTTTCACAGTGAGTGTTGTTGATTTAAACGGAAGTGTCATTCATTCAGGTGATATGACTAATTATTCGGCATATTCCAAACAAAAGATTGATATCAGCTCCCTGGCTAACGGAACGTATTTATTGAAAATTCAAACAGGTAATTCGATTGTTACCAAACGAATCATTAAAAGATAAAACCATGAAAGCATTTTCATTTGCACTAGTATTTCTTGGAACCTTCCTCACCTTTGGTCAGGGGTCTAAAGGAGCAATTGATTTCTCTGCAAATCCGGGTGGAAAAAATCACGTCGATTTGGGAAATTTACCTTTGGGAACAAGCGATTTCACGATTGAGTTCTGGTATAAATCCAATGCGGATGCCAGCGATCCGGCTATTTTCTCCAATAAAGACTGGAATTCGGGAGCAAATACAGGGATTAATTTCAACTTTCAATCCACTGGAAATACCTTTAAAATCAATTTCAAAGGAGCTACCGGGGTTAGAAAAGATTTAACGATCAGTGGATTTACGTTCACTTCCGGCTGGAACCACATTGCGGTAACAGTAAGCAGAGCGGATTCATTGAAATGTTATTTAAACGGAGTTCAAAAAGGATCGATGCTTATTTCTGCATCAACCGGAGATCTGACATCTGTAAATACGTATAAGCTGGGGCAGGACGGAACAGGAAATTACCCTTACCAGGTTACCGGTAAACTGGATGAATTCAGAATCTGGAACACGGCTTTGAGTCAAACTCAGATCAAAGATAGAATGTGTACAGAATTGGCTGGAAACGAAGCGAATTTATTGGTTTACTATCCGTTTAATGATGCGCCGGGAAGTGTTGTTCAGGATTTGACAACGAACTATCCGGGAACTTTGCAAAACGGAACTGCTGCAAGCTGGAGCACTTCAGGTGCGCCAATCGGAAATCAGAGTACGTATTTATACACCAATTCCTGGACGGGAGCAAACCTTTCGTTAAACGGAACTTCCGGTTCTGTTGTGTTGGATAATATTTCCGGAGCGCATAAAGGAATTCAGTTCTACAAAGTAAACGGAGTACCGCTCAATCAGAATGGAATTCCATTACTTTCAGCGACGAATGATTACTTCGGAGTATTTTATGTGGAGGCAAACGGAAGTTCTTCTGTCATGCATTTGGATTATGCAGGAAATACAGATGCACAGGCAAACGAGTCGAATATCATTTTGTTTTCACGTGCAGCAAATAATACAAATCCCTGGTTGGACGCAGCAGCGACAATCACTACTTCGACCAATTCCCTGGTTGATACGATTACTGCTTCATCCGAGTTTATCCTTGGGTTTGCCAATGCGGTGTGTGATGATCCGGCAAATTACAGTGCATCAAACATGACTTTCAGCAATGCTTCCATCGGATGGACAAGCTCGGCGGCTTCTGTATCTATTGAATACGGGATAAGCGGATTCAGTATCGGATCGGGAACGGTGATTGCTTCCAGTAACTCAACGGAAGTCTTAAACAATTTGACTCCAAACACCTCTTATGATGTGTATCTGACTGCTCAGTGTGCTGGCGGAGTGCTTTCCAATACCGTTGGTCCGATTACGTTCCAGACATTGAGTATTCCGGGTAATGTAAGTCAGGGATCAGGTCTTGCGATCAACAATACTAGTTCGAATGGGTTTGTAAACTTGTCTAACGGAAAAGTAAGTGCTGCATCCTTACAGCTTCCCACTCAAAATATTACCGTTGAAGCCTGGGTTAATCCGAGAACATTCCAAACCTGGGATGGAATTGTGAGCTTTATCCAGGATAACGGATCTTACGAAAGAGGCTGGGACCTGGAAGTGAGAGACAACAATAAATTTGCTTTTGCATTGACAACCAACGGAGTGATTACTTACCTGGAAACAACTTCTTCCTTTGAACCCAATAAATGGTATCATGTTACCGGAACGTATGATGGAACGACTCAGAAAATCTACGTAAACGGACATTTGGAAGGGACAGGAACAGCAAACTCGGGACCAATTGATTATTCGGACTCCTGGTTAGCGGTTGGTTCGTACAAAGATGACAACGAATCAAACACTTTAGACGGACAAATTGATGAGGTGCGTATTTGGAACACGACGCGCACGGATGCGGAAATTCAGGCGGGTATGTGTCATAAATTAACGGGATCCGAAACAGGATTGACTCATTATTACCGTTTTGATGAATTGGGAAGTACACAGCCTGCAAATTTGACGGGGCTTACGGCTCCGGGAAGTTTCAGCAACTTAACAATTGCGAATAAGATTCCTTCAGGTGCTCCGGTCGGAGATACATCTGCAAGTATCTATGATCAGGCTGCCTGGAACGGAGTTCAGGTTGTGCTTCCAGCTGCAAATGGATTTCATCCTGCGGTATTGGCGTTAAACGGACATCCGCACGGGATTCATTTGTATCAGATCAACGGAACCCCTGATGGAGATTTGAATACGACTGTTTTGAACAATTTACCGAATTATTACGGTGTTTTCGTTGCTGAAAACGGAGCGTTTGCACCGGCTCAATTCACATTTAAATGGGATTACAGTGCAAATCCGGCAGCAATGACTGCAGAATCTGACTTGCGATTAATCTCGAAGAATAGCCGCATCAATCCGTTATGGGCTTTGAATGAATATACACAGAACACAGCTCAGCACTTTGAGCTTTCCGATACAGCGGTACTTCGTAAGGAATTTGCTTTAGCAACGGATCTTTCAAGTGCTTGTTCGTTGCCGGATGTAATCACTTCAGTGGATAACGGAACTGCCGGAGCAACGATTTTCTGGAACAACGGAGGATCGGGAATATCGAACGTTCAATGGGGAGAAGCAGGTTTCACGCTTGGAGCCGGAACAATCGAATCCAATATTGCAAGTGATTCCCTTGAATTGAGTAATTTGAATGGTGATTTCACGTATGAAATTTACATCCAGGATTCATGTGCAGGTGGAAACAGCATTTGGGTTGGTCCGTATGTGTATCAACCGGAAGTGTGCGAATTGCCGACTAATGTCGCGATGTTGTTTGTAACAGATACAACTGCTCAGGCTTCCTGGGATCAGTTGAACGGAAACGACTGGACTATTTCATGGGGACCAGCCGGGTTGCAGCCTGATTGGGGAATTACAGCAAATAGCTCTCAAGGTACCTATACGTGGGAAGGATTGTCTCCGAATACTTCTTATGAGTTTTACGTGAAATCCAATTGTGCCGGAAATAGCACTACATGGGCAGGACCGATTCCATTTGTGACAACGGATATTGCAGGAATTGAAACGTACCAGAATTTATTCAGTTTGTATCCGAATCCGTTTAAAGAATCGTTTACTGTAAAAGGAACACACCACATTGATGCACTTGAGGTTGTTAACACTGCCGGGCAGCGTGTTTCGTTTACGACAACAACTGCAAACGGATTCGTAGTAATTGACGGTATTCAGGAGGCAGGAATTTATTTCCTGACAATTACTACCGAAGGGAACAGACAAACATATAAGTTAGTAAAAAATTAATTAGAATGATCGCATCAAAATACGATGTAGTGGTTGTGGGCGCGGGAATACTAGGAACATTCCACGCTCACGCCCTTGCTAAACTTGGAAAGAAAGTAGCCGTTTTTGAAAAAGACTCCACACCACGGGAAGCAACTGTCCGGAATTTCGGGCAGGTTGTTCCTTCGGGCTTTCCAAACGGGCGCTGGCATCAATACGGAAGATTCAGTACGGAGTTGTTTAAATCCATCCAGGCAAAAAAAGACATTGGAATTCATTCGAACGGTTCGCTTTACATTGCTTCCGATGAAAGTGAAATGCAGTTGTTGATCGAGTTACAGGCTCAATTCAATGCAACGGATTATCCGTCTGAATTACTGACCAAAGAACAGGTTCTTGCTCACAGCTCTTTGCTGAAAGGCGACTACCCGGTTGGAGGGTTGTTTTTCAAGCAGGAAGTTTCAGCAGAATCGCGGAGATTGATCCGTTCCATTCACGATTTTATTACAGAAACCGGAAACGTTACTTTTTTCTATGAAACGGCAGTCGTTGAGACACAGGAAACCACTTCCGGCGTCAAAGTAAAGCTGGCAAACGGAAGTGCGGTTGAATGCGAAAAAGTGTTGATCTGTAACGGACGCGATTTTCAGTTTCTCTACCCGGAGATTTTCAAACAGGCTCCTATTGAGATTTCCAAGCTGCAAATGCTGGTATCAACTCCAATTGCAACTCCGCTTCACGGAAATATTCTTACCGGAATGACCGTTCGCCGCTACGAATCATTCAAGGGATGTCCGTCTTACGGGCAGCTTGATCCGAAAAATGCACATCCGGAGTTGGCTGAAAAAGGAATTCATATTTTATTCAAACAACGGCCGGACGGAAGTATTGTGATTGGCGACTCGCATGTTTATGCCGATAACAGTAGTGGTTTCGATGCCGGTTTTGAAGAAGAAGAGTATATCAATCAACTGATCATTCAGGAGGCAAAAAGAATCATTGATGCTCCTGTTCTGCATATTGCAGCTACCTGGTCCGGATTTTACGCACAAATGAAGGGTCATGGAGAAATTTTTGAACACACCATCGGTTCCAATATTCATATTGTAACGGGAATCGGTGGAAAAGGAATGACTGCCAGCGCAGGCTATGCTCATGAACATGTTCAAAAGCTGTTTTTCTAAATTTTTAGTTTTTTTTCTTGGGAACACCGTCGAAAGGCGGTGTTTTTTGATTATCTCTTGTCCGGGAATTTAGGTGATTACCAAAAAAAAGCACGCAGATTACATGGATTTACGCAGATACCGATTGCTATCATCAGTGCAGCGTGAACATTTTTTATCACCTATATTTTCGTACAGAACCTTTGATTAATGACTTGTTTGGGAGTAGATGAGCATCTGTTTGTGCGTTTGGAGGAAAAAATCACCGGAATTCCCGTACAAAACCCGGGTTAAAATAAATGCTCTCAAAATCAGTTCTGTGGCGGCGATTCGTAATATTGCGAATTGGCAATTTTCTAATTTTGCTTAGCTGTTTTGATGCGTTTTTTCAATTATCCGTTGAATGGAAGAAATAAACCACCAGCATTTCAACCTGCTCGTTGCCTTCATTAATCGGAACGTGTGGAATTCTTCCGTTGTAAAATAAAAAGTCGCCTTTTTCCAGCTCAATAAAATCATCTTCCAGGTAGTATTTTACTTTACCCGAAATCATGTATTTCAATTCGTAAGCATCTGTGGTTACTTTATCGCGGATTGCTCCCGGATCAATCGTCAGAATAACGACTTCAATGGTTTCGGAACCGATGTTTGAGCCAAAAGCCATGGAGTAAGTATAGCCTTTCGTTCCCTGTTCTTTTTCGATAATGGTCACATCCTGCTTTTTGACATGGATGTACTTTTTGTCATTATCCAGGTAAATTCCAGTGAAAAAAGCCTGTATATCGACTCCCAATCCTTTGATAACACTCAGCAGCACTTGAAGCGAAGGAATAGAACGACCATTCTCAATTTTTGAAAGCATGCCCTTTGAGATTTCCGACCGGTCGGCTACCTCCTGGATGGATAACTTCTTTTCTATTCGAATGGTTCTTATTTTTCGCCCGAATTGTGGCAGAATGCTGTTTGACATAACTTTGATAATTCAATCAGCCAAAATTAACGATCCTTTTTACTTGGAAGGCCTTTGTGTTGTTTTTTAATAAACAGATAATCTGGAAGGCGTTTTACGAAACTCCCTGTGGAATAAAATAGATCACCAGCAAGGTGCAGACCTTCTCCGAATTGTTTTGCGGTACATGTGGAATATTTCCATCAAAAAACAACGAATCCCCTTCTTCCAGTTTGATTTTTTCATCCTGCAGAAAATAATCAATTTCCCCGGAAATCAGGAACAGGAATTCGTAACCGGCTGTGGTGACTTTTTTTCGCTTTGCCCTGGGATCTAGATGCAATAAGGAAAATTCAACGGTGGAAGATTCAATGGCGCGTTTAAAGATCAGTTCATAATTGAATCCGGTAGAAGCTTCTTTTTGAATCGGCCTGTAATCTTTCTTTTTGATCAGGAAATAGCTCGGCAATTCTTTACTTGTGCTGATGCTGGCAAAAAACTCATTCAGGTCAACCTTTAAAGAAAGAAGTATCTGGAGCAGGGTGTAAAAAGTAGGATGAATGCGTCCGTTCTCAATTTTTGAAAGCATCGCAACACTGATACCTGAAATTTCAGCCACTTTTTGAAGTGTTAACTTTCGTTGTTTACGTAATTCCTTCATGTGCTCACCAACACTCGCGATAATTTCTTCCGGACCCAGCATATTCATTTAAAAAACGACAATATTACAAAGACCATTAGTCATTACCCAGGGAAAAGGAAGATTTCTTGCCGGGTTTAATATTTTCTTAATAAGAAAATTACCTTTCATCAAGTTATAAAACTGAAACTCATTTCGAGTAAGCCTGAAACTACTGTTAATGCCAGTTTAATAATCAAAAAACAAAAATGGTGACAGATTAAATAATTGCTAAATCTGTTTGTAATTTTCATGTGATGAAAAATTATGGTCTAATTTTGCTTCATGAGAAATTTAAATGCAGCGTCACCAACTCTAAAAATAGACCGAAACGAGAACCTTGCACAGGCAATGGTTTTTACAAACCCTAATACACCATTTGAATTAAAAAATAGTTTTCTCCCGGTTCTTCAGGAAGAAGAAGTGCTGGTGAAAATTGAATATACAACCATTTGTACCAGCGATCTGCATACTTACTTCGGAAGACGAACTTCTCCTATGCCAAGCATTTTAGGGCATGAGATCATGGGAACGATTGAAGCTATCGGCTCAGGCGGTAAACGCGATTACTCCGGGAAATTATTAACGATCGGCGACCGTATCACCTGGATGGTTTACGCCTTTGATCCGTGTTGCGACAATGCACGAAAGGGATATCCTCAAAAATCAGAAAATCTGTACAAATACGGTCATCAGAAACTATCGGAAAACGACATGCTGAACGGAGGATTTGCAAGTCATTGCCACCTCAGGAAAGGTACGGAGTTATTCCTGTTATCAAACGAAATTTCAAATCCGGTAGCCGCGCCGATTAATTGCACGCATGCTACTATTTCAGGAGCCATTCGCATATCGGCTAAAAATCCGGTAAACAAAACGTGCCTGGTAGTTGGAGCGGGAATGCTTGGTTTGTCTGCCTGTGCTCAATTGAAAACACTGGGTGCATCTAAAATCATTGTGATGGATATTGATGCTTCCAGGTTGACGTATGCTAAAAAATTCGGGGCAACGCACACTGTTTTATTAGACCAATCAACAGGAGAAATGACCGTTGGTGCTGAAAACTTCCGGGATATTGACCTGGCCATCGAAACAAGCGGAAACCCAAAAACCATTGAATTGACCTTATCCGGTTTAGCTATTGGCGGAGTATTGACTCTTGTTGGTTCCATCTTCAAGCAAGATGACATTTCCGTTAATGCCGAAAACATTGTGAGAAACCTGCTCACTATCCGTGGGTTACACAATTATACGCCTGAAGACTTAAAAAACGCCATTGATTTTATTCAAAAGTACCACGGAGACTTTCCTTTTCAGGAATTGGTCGGAGCAGAATTTCAATTGGAAGACCTGACGGAAGCCTTTGAATATGCAAACCGCTCGGAAGTATTCCGTGTAGGAATCACTCAAACATCCAGCTCATCCTTTTATACAATTTAATATGTTCATTATGAATAGAAAACTTACCTTTTTAACCGCATTAACCTTTAGCTTCTTAAGCTATTCGCAAGATGCCGACGATACCTATAAACTGCTGTTTATTGGAGTTGATGGTGTGCGTTCCGATGCATTGCAGCAACAAATTACGAACGGGAATGCTCCGAATATCAAAAGTATTTTTGATGCCGGAATGTCGACGTATGATTCCTGGAATATGGGAACGACTTCGTCCGGTCCTTCCTGGTCCAACATGTTGACCGGAGTTTGGCAGGCAAAACACGGTGTTTCGAATAACAACTACACGGGGAGTAATTACAATACATTTCCTTATTTCCCGACCAGGGTAAAGGAGTGTCGTCCAGATTTAAAAGCGGTTCAAATCACTTCCTGGGCTCCTATGAGTGACAATGTGTACAACGATGGCTGGAATAACAAAATCATCGTACCAACGGATGATGCTGCCACACAGGTTGCGATCAATCAATTGCAGGATCCGCAACTGGATTTGCTTTTCTTTTACCTGAATGATTGTGATGCAGCAGGGCATGGAAATGGTTTCAATCCGACGGTTGCACCATATATGAATGCCATTGCTTATGCGGATTCTCAAATAGGACAGGTTCTTACTGCACTGCAAGCCCGCCCAAATTATTCCACTGAAAAATGGTTGATTCTGGTTTGTACGGATCACGGTGGAAGCGGAACTTCACATGGTGGAAACTCGAATGATGAACGCCATATCTGGTGGGGAGCAAGCGGGTATCAAATTCCGCACCTGGTTATTACCGGAAGCGATCCGGGTTCATTCACTTTCGGAACTCCGCCAAACCCTGCAGTGATTCAGCAAACACCTGTTCAAACTGACATTGCTGTTACAGCATTGAATTATTTAATCCGTGACACTTTGTGTATTCAATCACATGCTTCTACCTGGAACCTGGATGGAAAGTCCTGGTTGATCAAGGAGGAATCTACAGCAGGATTGGGTCAAAACAAAGCGCTTTCAAACTGGAAAATCAGTCCGAATCCGACAACGGGAATTTGTGAAATCAGTATTCCAAATGCAACGGAGGAATCAACTCAAATCACCCTTTGCCAGTTAGACGGAACAGTTGCATACAGCACAACGATTGCTTCTAATTCATCGAACCAGCAAATTCAATTGGATCTTTCCAATCTGACTTCGGGAACATACCTTATTCGCCTTACAACTAAAGGGCAGACCAGCTCTCAACTAATGATTAAACAATAAACACCATGAAAACAATTTGTTCACTCTTTAAAGTATTTCCGCTCCTCTTCCTGGGTGGAACTTTACTTGCACAGGGAAGTAAAAATACATTGGAATTTGATGGAAACGATGATTTTCTTCAAATGTCCGCACCCTTAAATCTGGGATTAATCAGTCACACCGTAGAAGCATGGATTAAAATCCCGGTGGTCGGAACAGGTGGATTAACAGCAGGAGAACGTGTAGGAGTATTACTTGGTAATTACAATTCTGCAGCGCATCTTAATTATGAATTCACTGCGAGCGGACAAGCCAGGGTCTATTCCAATAGCGGTGAGGTCAACGCGAACGGGCCAAAAGATCTGAGAGACGGACTGTGGCATCATGTGGCATTTGTAAAAGATAAAGTTGCCAATCAAATCCGGATTTATATAGACGGTAATATCGAACTAACGACTTCTACGGTTGGTGCCGATTTGAATACGATTGTTCCTTTTCGTATCGGTGGCGATAACCGTGCTGCAGACGGAGGGTATAACTTTCATGGACAAATGGATGAGATTCGGATCTGGTCGGTTGCAAGAACCGAAACTGAAATTCGAAATGAGATGTGTAAAACCCTGACGGGTACGGAAGCATCGCTTCAGGTATTGTATCATTTGGATGAAACGACCGGAACAACGATAACGGATGCAAGCGGAAATATTTCGTCTGATATGTCAGCAAATATGACTCCTGCTGCCCGTCTTGTTTCAGGTGCACCATTGGGCGATGAAAGTACTTATTCTTACAATGCCAGCTGGTCGGGAATCAGTCAGTCGCTAACTTCTCCAAACGGAAATTTTATGGTAGATGGAATAAACGGAACCTTGAACGGGATTCATGTTTACAAAGTAAATGGAACACCAACAAATCAATCCGGAATTCCTTCCCTGAATACGAACCAAACTTATTTTGGTGTTTTTACCGTAAATGATCCGAACAGTACTTATGCCGTTTCGTATGATTATTCAGGTTATGCGGATGCGGTTACGAATGAGAATTATTTGGGTTTATTTAATCGTCATGCGAACAATTCCAGTCCGTGGAATACTGCTTCAGCAACAGTTGATACTCCAAACAACCGCATCACTTTAACGGATACCGGAAGAACCGAAATTGTATTGGGATTCAATAATGGAACCTGTGACGATCCGGTTATACAAAGCACGACTGGGATTACCGGGAGCAGTGCGATCATCAATTGGATAACCGGAAATGCTTCTTCATGGACCATTGAATACGGTTTGAGTGGATTCACGCCGGGAACCGGGCAAATTATTGTAGCGGGAAACACCGGAGTAACGATTAACGGTTTGATATCGAATACGAGTTATGACTTTTACATTTCGGCAGATTGCGGAACGATCGGAGCTTCTTCATTGGTGGGACCACAATCGTTTACCACATTGCACATTCCGGGTGCAACGTATCTTGGACCTGCAAGATCCATGAAATTTGACGGAGACGATGATTACATTCAATTGAACTCGCCGTTAAACATCGGGATGGGAAGCCATACTTTTGAAACGTGGGTGAAAATTCCTGTCGTAGGAACGGGAGGCCTTACAGCTGGTGAGCGTGTTGGTGTATTGATTGGAAGCTATAACAGTGCAAATTCCATCAACTACGAAGTTTCTGCAGATGGGAAGATGCGTGTCTACTGGAATGCGGCAGAAGTGGATTTCACCTCAACGAACTCCAAAGATTTACGCGATAACAACTGGCATCACGTGGCTTTTGTGCGGGATACTACCATTCATAAATTCCAGCTTTACATTGACGGGATTTTAAATACAGAAACGACTTCAAGCGGTACGAATGTCAATGTTACAGTTGCTCACCGCATTGGTGGCGACAGAAGAAATAGTGATGGCGGACCTAGTTTTCACGGTGAAATGGATGAAATCCGGGTTTGGGGAATTGCAAGAACGGCAGAAGAAATTCGCGACTACATGTGTGAAATGCTTTCCGGGACGGAAAATGACCTGATGCTTTATTACCGTCTGAATGAAGAAACCGGAACTGCAGTTACGGATCTGACCGGAAATAACCCGGGAGTGATGACGAATGGAGTTGACGCGAACCATTTAATTTCGGGAGCGCCGATCGGAAATGATTCGGAGCACATGCATGGTGCAGCAGATTGGTCGACAGTGGAAGTGACTTTAGCTTCAACAAGTGTTGGAGCCGGGAAATTGCGTGTAGCCAGTGGTTCACCTGCCGGAATTCACTTGTATCGCGTGGATGGAATTGCCGACAATCCTTCAAACTTGCCTTTGGTTCAAAATGAAAACGCATACTACGGAATATTTGTTTCTGAAAACATTGCAGGCAGCAATAAAGTGCAATTTACCTGGGATTACAACTCATACAGCAACGCACAAACCGTTGAAGCCGATTTGGCTCTGCTGAACAGAAAAATGAATAGCACACCTTCCTGGACGATCAACCCGGCAAATTCAAACCTTCCGGCAAACAGTATTTCAAGTGATTCCATGATTGTCCGTGGTGAGTTTATATTAGCGACAAACAATTTGATCGCGTGTTCATTGCCTTCAGGTATAGAATTGACAAACCAGGAAATTGACAATGCCGATATCTCATGGACGAATGGCGGATCCGGAATTTCGAATATTCAATGGGGAATTGCAGGGTTTGAAGTCGGAAGCGGAACTTTTGGTTCGAACATCACATCACATACGGTACATCTTCAACCGTTGGCTCAGGATGTTACTTATGAATTCTATGTTCAGGATTCGTGTGCCGGAGGAAACAGTCCGTGGGTTGGACCTTTCGCATTCTCGGGTGAGCGTTGTCTGGAACCATCCAACATTACCAGCTTTGACGTGACCGATGTATCAGCTTCGATCTCCTGGTCGGGAGCCAATGGAAGTGACTGGACAATCGCGTGGGGAATTCAACCGTTGGGAAATCCGGAATGGGCCATTCAAACAGGCGCACCGGGAATTCCGGCGACTTTGGAAGGGTTGGCTCAGAACACGACTTACGAATATTATATCCGGTCCAATTGCAGCATTGGAAATTCAACTTGGGTTGGTCCGTTCCAGTTTCATACGGAAACGTTAGGAATTCAAGAGTTTTCAGGAAATCAGTTTACGATTTTTCCGAATCCTAGCAAAGGACATTTTAAGATTCGTTCGGAGGAGCAAATTGAGCAGGTTCAATTGTTTGACAACCATGGAAGAGAAGTACGTGTAACGACTCAACTGCTTTCTGATGGAATACAGATAGATCAGGATTCCTTAGAAGCAGGTGTGTATACTTTAGGAATTCGCACCGGTGAGGAAATCGTTTACCGCAAAATAATCATTGAATAAAACAACTCATAAAAACGGAGGATTTTTAAAGTCCTCCGTTTTTCAATTTTGACCAATCGAATGAAAAGAGGTTTACTTCCTGTAAAAATGAACAGATTATTCCATCTGTTTTTTCTGTTTCCGGTCTTCACAGTTTCTTCTTTTGGTTACGCCCAAACTACAAAGGTCACAGGCCGGTTAATGAATGAAAAATCACCTGTCGATTTCGCACTTGTGAAACTTCTTCCTTCATCGTACTCCACCTTTACGGATGTGAATGGTTTTTTCGTTTTTGATTCCATTTCATTCAGTCTTGATTCCGTCCGAATCAGTTGCACTCATGAAGGGCGAACATGGAATACACATTGGATTCACTTCTCTCAAAGTGCAACGGTTGATCTTGGTGTCGTTTATCTGAATGAGCACAGTGAAAAATCAGGAGAAATCGAAGAGGTGACTGTTTCGCATAAACACCGGCATGGAAATCAAAAAGCGGCACATGATGATCGTCACGATCACGGAATCGGAGAAACAAATTACATCGGAGCCAATCAGGATGCTACTCAGAGTGTTGCGGATGACATCAAAAAAATGACTTCCATGCATGTGGGACACGATCATGGAGAAGGAAATGAGTTGTCAATGAGGGGAACTCCCTGGGATTGGAATGTCGTGTTGTTTGACGGTGTTCGTCTTCCGATAGCAAACGCATCAGGAACGAGATCTGTGAGTTTGAGTGTTATTCCCAATTCCTTGATTAACTACCTCGATGCTTCCAAATCCAGCCGGCCTGATTTACCCGGCGATGCGATCGGCGGAATCATGAATTTGATCACCAAAGATGAATCGGACTCGCTTCTCTTTAAAATAAACATTTCGGGCGGATATCATTTTCAAGCCCAGCAACCGTTGATCAACGGGAACTTTATCTTAAGTAACAGTACAAAAAATAAGCGTTGGGGATATGTTTTAGGTGCTACTGCTTTCACAAGAAATACAAACGATCAGGCACTTCATATTCAGTATTTCGGAGAATACGGGCATTCGATCCGCCGGTTTTCCCTTCAGAATAATAACGATCCCAAAGGAACGTATTCTGCTTTGCTGGGAGGTTTTTACCAGGTTAACAAAAGGCTTAAGATCAGTTATAAAGCGCTTGGAAGCTTGAATACTTCTGCATCCTTTTCGAGGGAATCGAGATATGATTATTCCTCCAGTCTGATCACCTCGCGACAAGGTTTTTCCAATGCGCAAACCATTCTGTTTGGCGGAAAATTATCTGTTCAGTACGATCCGACATCAAAACTCCACCTTGAGCTGACGCAAGCTTCTTACGGAACTCAATTTTATTATCCGAACTTCCCTTATGCCAAAGGCGACGGAAGAAATGGAGAACTGTTTATTGACTTTACACAACCCAATGTGGTGTTTCAGGATATGATCTATACAGATGATGCCGGCAACGCTTATTCCAGTGACGTGAATGGCCTTCCTGTTATTCCGAATGGGGTTAATCCGGTTGGGAATTTAAACCGCTACAAATACATTGACGGAGATCAACCGGCAAATACCACTGCGGATTCCTGGAAACAGGTTCGGCCGCAGGTCAAAACCACCGGAGCATCCTCTTTTCAATTTGATCGTGCATTTTCTGAGATCAATCATTCACGGGAAATCGACCCTGTTCATTTGAATCTTTCTTCCGTATGGAAACCTAATAAGAACGTGAAACTTCAATCCGGAATTTCATTTACGCACAAAACCGGAGAACGAAAATTGTCCCTGCACGAATGGTATCAAAACACCCAGGTTCAAAATAGCCCGATCTTATTATCGTCTTACGAATTGCAACCCAACCCGGCATCTTATTTAAGTAAACTTCCCAATTCCAATGAAGCCTATTTATTATCAGGTTTATCAAACGGAGAAATCAAAGCCTTCATTCCAAACACGGATTCCAAAACCTATGAGATCCCAATGACTGTTGGAAATTACAATTACCGGTTTTTCTCAGGTTCTAATTATGCTTACAAGGAAGATTACGGACAGGTTTATTCCAAAGCCATTGTTCAGTTGAATAATCGTTTGGGAATGGAAGTAGGGTTGCGGATTGAACATACACAAACCCAAATCACAGTCGATACGGTTTTATATGATAACAATAAGTTGTACCTGGCGAATGTCTATGAAACGGGGAAAGGGGAATACTCGTTGGTTCCGGTTGAAAATGATCCTTATTCCGGGAAATTAACTCCTGCAGTTAGTAATACAGTTGCTTATCCTATTGAAAAGCTAGCGAGAAATACGACCTACAGCGCTTTTCTTCCCATGATCAATTTCAAATTTGATGCAACCAAAAAGACAGTGCTTCGCGCATCACTTACCTGTTCTTACAGGCGGCCTGTCTTTGAAGAGTTGAAGCCCGGCCAACCCGTTATTGATTACAATCAACTGGAATATACTTTGGGAAACCCCGATTTGAAACCGGCTTATGCATGGAATGTTGATTTTACCAGCAGTACATATCTTCCGCATGAGCAACTTCTTGAGTTTGGCATCTTTGCCAAGCGGATTGACCAGTTGATTTTCAAAACGGTTTCTTACAATACGGACCAATCGTTGGGAATCCGAACCAAATCCTACCAGAATAGTGCTACACCGGCATACCTTGTCGGAGCAGAATTCAATTTCCGGAAACTATTTTCTTTTTTGCCGGGTATTTGGGAGGATCTTGGAATAGAAGTCAATGGAGCTGCAACGTATTCCCGGTTTCAGGTTCCGGGTAAAACCTTTAAACAAGCACTCCCGAATCAACCCAATTTCCTGAGTAATATCCAGTTGTTTTTCGATGGGCACGAATCCGGGATTTTTGTTTTAATAAGTGCGAGTTACACGGGAGATTATACAACAGAAATCAATACGGCAGCTGTATCGGATGGAACGCAAAGCAAGGTGCTTCTTCATGCTTCCAACCGGGATTACGATCAATTTATCCGCCATAGATGGGAAGGATCTTTTTATGGTGAATACACGTTTAGAAAAGGGATTTCGGGTTACATTGCCGTTAACAATATTTTCAATAGTCCCCACCAAATGTATCGGGGAAGCGAGCAACGGATGATTACTTCGTCCTATGACGGAATGAGTATCCGGGGTGGGTTGAAATACCAATTTTATCAAAAAAAGAAAAAGTCCCGGCAATAAATGCAGGGACTTTTTCTTTTAACCGGAATGCGTTTAAGCTACCTCAACGGATAATCCTAAAATAGATTCCAGCTCAACCAATGAGTCTATGATGTAATCCGGGTTTGCCAATGCTAATTCTTCTTTAGGCTGGGCACCGGAAGTAATTCCAATGGAATAAATGCAACCAGCGGCTTTCCCTTCTTCAATATCGATGCACGAATCGCCTACTTTTACAACTTGTTTCGGATCTGAAATCCCGCCTTTATGCATGGCAAGTTGGATCATGTCCGGATTCGGACGCCCTAATACCACGTCGTCTGCAGTCACCAGGAAATCATAATCAACACCTTCCGTCCAATTCAATTTGGATAATAATCCTGTTGCAGTTATACGATCATAACCCGTATTCAAAACAATTTGAATGGAAGCACTTTTCAGTTTTTGAAAAACCTCCAGGGTGCGATCGAAAGTTTTCACCTCCATTTCAAGGTAGGCTGTTTTTAATTCCGACTTGAAATAGTCAAAAATGGTGTCAACATGCATAATGTTAATATCCTTTCCTTCCAGATTTGTCAGAATATCAATAATAGCGGTTCTTTTTTCCTTTCCGGCACAATAACTCAGCACCTGATCCAGGGTGAACATGTGATCATAATGCGCAAGTGCTTTTTGAATTGTCTTATAGACAACATTATCCTCATCTACTGTTGTTCCTGCCATGTCAAAAACCACCATTCGAACTTGTGAATTCATTCAGTTTATAATTTATTAGACTTAAAATTAAATTGCTTCGTTGTGAAAATTCACTGATTTTTAGTAGTCATTATTTTCACTCCAACAAAGATAGTGAAGTTTCTTATGAGTAAACAAAAAAACAGATTTGTTTAAATATTTAATAATTGAGTAACAAAACCATAATGAACAAAAATGTCAATAATAGCGTCTTATTACCGAGTTTTGTATTTTGAATTAGAAATACAATGTTTAACTATAGTAAACAAATATCGCGATTATTGGAGCGAAAATCAATCCTTTTCGTTTTTTGGTGTTTTATAGCCAGTTTCGGTGCTTATTTCACCATGTATGCCTTCAGAAAACCATTCAATGCCGCAGAATACTCCGGGTTCAGTGCATTCGGAATGTCCTTAAAAACAGTGTTGATTTTATCCCAGGTTTCAGGCTACATGCTTTCCAAGTTTTTAGGTGTGAAAGTTATTTCTGAATTGAAAGCAAACAAGCGCGTCATCCTGATTATAGGATTGATCGTTTTTGCACAATTGGCGCTTATCGGTTTCAGTATCGTTCCTGTTCCGTTGAAATTTGTTTGTCTGATTCTGAACGGGCTTCCCTTGGGGATGGTTTGGGGAATTATCTTCAGTTTCCTGGAAGGCAGAAAGTTGACGGAGTTGATTGCTACCGGACTTTCAGTGAGCGCTATTGTCTCTTCCGGATCGTTGAAGTCTCTTGGTCGGATGCTCATTGAAAATTACGGAGTCAGTGACTTTTGGATGCCTGCGTTGATCGGATTTTTCTTTCTGCCTCTTTTCCTGCTGTTTGTTTGGATGCTGAGCGTCATTCCTGCCCCGAACGAAAAAGATGTTGCCCGGAAATCGAAACGCTTGCCCATGACAAAAGAAGGGCGGAGAAAGGTGTTTCTGGCGTATGGAATTGCTGTTTTTACTTTGGTGCTGACTTATACGATGCTTTGTATTTACCGCGATTTCAGAGACAATTTTGCGGTTGAAATCTGGCATGAGTTAGATTCGAAAGGAGATACTTCCGTATTTACGGCAACTGAAATTCCCATCGCATTGGCGGTGATTTTAATTACTTCCACACTTGCATTTTTCAAGAGCAATTTCAAAGGATTGTTTTTCACATTTACCCTTATTTTCATTGGATTATTGTTAATCGGATTCTCCAATTTTCTATTCACGATGCATATGCTTTCCCCGATCGTCTGGATGACTTTGAACGGATTGGGACTGTATATGGCTTATGTCCCTTTTCAAATAGTCGTATACGAACGTTTTGTGGCTTTATTCAAGATCAACGGAAATGCCGGTTACTTCATGTATCTTTCTGATAGCGTTGGTTATTTGGGCAGTATTCTGGTGCTTGTTTACAAGGAATTCTTTGTTTCCAAAACAAACTGGCTGGCCTTTTTTCAATCTCTTAGTTACAGTATTATGATTGCAGGATTCATCTTGTTACTTGCAGCAAGTCTTTGGATTGCCCGCAGGTATTTAACTCAAAGAAAGTCTGAATACGGAGAAGAAGAGGGAAGTAAAATAGCGTTTGCGGCAGATTTGGACAGTCAGGCGTAACATTCGTGGTTTATCTAAAAGGAAACTTAACCTGATTGTATCAGCTGTTTGAGGAGCTTTAAAAGGGGGAAGTATATCTTACAGAACTTCCCCGGGAGGGAGATTTTAATTCTCTTTCAAAAGAGAATTTCTGAATAAGAAATCTAATAAATAAACGGAATCACTGCTTTTCGTTCTTCCGGGTATTCTTCAAACGTTTTCTTATACCATTTGTGATTCGCAACGGCTCTTGGAAACAAGTTGCAGAATGTGAAGAAAGCGAAGCAAAATGCAGGAAGGTTCCAGCACAGAATCGCGAATCCGATCCATTCGATCAATTCTCCGCCCAGATTAGGTGCGGAAATGTATTTAAACGGACCGCCGTAAGGAATTTTATATCCGTCTGTGGGGTTCTTTCTCAGATTGATTAAAATGGTGTCGGAATAGATGTTTGTAAACATTCCCCATACAAATAATGTCGTTCCGACAATAAATTGCCAGGAATTGAACCAATCGTTTGTGTAATTGGAGAAATGGGAAAGATAATACCCGATCAGAAAGCCGTTCGCAAGGTTGTGAAATAGCGCCATTCCGACAATGCTTACCGGGATTTGTTTTCCTTTGGTTCGTGTTCTGAAAGGATAAATAAAGCTTCTGTTGATGTAATGTGCAGTAAAAAGCGAAACAATTGTCCAGTCGACAGCAGAAAGTTTCTTGGGAGAAGTTAAAATAAAGGAATACAACACGACTAAAACGAATGCTTCCATAATGACCCAGCCCCAGCGGTTCGACATGGTTGGTCCCCATTTGGTGGTAGTAAATTTCCCGTAAGGAGCATCTTTGAATTGCAGGCCCAGGTAAGCAATGATTCCCACTCCAATCCAGGCGTAGCAGAAGTAATAGAATGTTTCTTGTGTCATGTAATGTCAATGATTCATAACACCGATATTATTTAAAAACACCATCGGTATTATTGATTTTCCCGGTGCCAAGTTAACAAATCTTTCATTGTTTCTTCGATTGGCCGGGAATGATGCCCCAAATGAATCCGTGCTTTTTCCGATTCGATGTGTTTGTTCCCGAATTCAAGGATTTCAATACTTTCTTTGGTCAGAGAAGGATCTTGTTTCCGGATTTTGTAATAAGTACTGATGAATGGCAAAAAAGATTTTACCAACCCAATTGGCATTTCGAAACACGGAATGCGTTTGCCGGATACTTTGGCCACAACCCGGGAAAGATCTTTCAGTGTGTAATATTTGCCTCCTAAAATGTAGGATTCTCCGGGTTCTCCCTGAGTCAGCGCGTTGCAAATGGAGTGCGCAATATCGCGCACATCGACCCAATTGTAGCCGCCTTTGAATACAAAAGGAACCCGTCTTTTCGACATGGAAACGAAGGCACTGTTCTGCTTGCATTTTGCAAAGTTCGGGGGACCGAAAACAGATGTGGGATTTACAACGATAACGGGAAGACCTTGTTCGAAGTATTTTCTTGCAATGAGTTGTCCGTCGCGCTTACTTTTGTCGTATGAATAAGCCTGATCGGAAACAAAGTGGCGGGTTTCATTCAGCGGCTGATCTGACGGAACATGATTGTAGGCATGAACTGAAGAGAGGTGAACAACACGTTTCAGATTGCTTTTAGCGGCAACTTTAAGTACATTTTCGAGTCCTTCAATATTGATTTTCTGAACCTGCTGATTCTTGTCTCCATTGATTGAAATGATCGCAGCACAATGAATGAGATAGTCGCAGTCATTCATCAATTGAATGAGGGAATTTTCGTTGTGCAAAGAGCCTTTTACGGTTTCAATGTTTCTGCTTTCCAGGAAATTGCTTTTAGAATGAACCAATGCTTTGATGGTGTAATTCCGGCGAAGTAACTCTTCAATGATTGCATTTCCGATGTGCCCGTTTCCTCCCGTAATAGCAACTTTCATTACTTTCCTTTTGCTTTTACAATGATGAGCACCGTATGCATGAGGATTTTGATATCGAGTGCAATGGATCTGTTTCTCAAATAAAGCAGGTCAAACTTCATGCGCTGAATCATCTGATCCACATTTTCGGCGTAGCCGTATTTTACCTGTCCCCAGGAAGTAATTCCGGGTCTCACTTTAGTTAGCTCCAGGAATTGCGGTTCACGTACTTTGATCTGATCTATAAAGAATTGTCTTTCCGGTCTTGGACCAACTAAAGACATGTCTCCTTTCAATACATTGAAGAATTGTAAAAATTCGTCCAGGCGGGCTTTGCGCATGAATTTCCCGATGGGAGTAATGCGTGGATCATCGGTGCTTGAAAGTTGGGGACCGGCTTTTTCCGCATCGATATACATCGTACGGAATTTAATAATCTTAAAAGGTTTTCCATTCAGTCCGATTCGTTCCTGGAAGAAGAGAATAGGGCCGGGAGAAGATAATTTCACGGCAATCGTCAGGAAAATATATACCGGAATCAACAAAATAATGGCTATTAGCGAGAAGAAAATGTCAAAAACTCGTTTGGCAACACGCTGCCAGTAAGGCATTACTTCGGCGTTTACTTCCATGAGCAAAGCCCCGAAAATATTGTTCAGTTTCAC
>NZ_JASLCN010000196.1 GCF_030151805.1 Fluviicola sp. | reverse complement strand
GAGTTTTGAATGCTTTCGCGTAATGCGGCGTAGTTTACAGGTTTTCGAGTACGGCCTAGCCTTTTTGTTTACTTTTTTGGCAATGAAAAAAGTAAGAGAAATTAGGCAATGGTGCAAGATTTGCCATGTAATGGGAAATCGCCCTCCAAAGGAGAAGGATAAGTGAATCCCAAGGGAATACTCTTTTTACGATACAATACTGTAACCCAAAACAACCTTCCCCAAAGCCAAATTCAGGTTGTAGGAAGATACTGTATGGATACTGTATAGGTAGAGTATGGGTTAAGTATAGATACAGTATTAAAATGTTATAAGTTTAACATGCGGTTTTACTGAGTTTCCCGCGAATTTAAGCTCAAAAAAGCCGTTTTCAAGTCTTAACTCCCGACTCACCAAATCTGGACTCGGTTTCTCAAAAATGTAAAATGCATAATTCGTAATTCGGCTTTCGTAATTGATATTTCCTATCTCAACAATTATCTTACCATAATTCGTAATTCGTAATTCGTAATTTGTAATTTTGGTAAATGGATTACAAAGCGCTTCTCAAGGACATTAAAAACGGCTCGTTTCAGCCTTTGTATGTGCTACATGGCGAAGAACCCTATTTCATAGATGTGCTTGCAGACGCGATTATTGAAAACGCAGTAGACGAATCGGAGAAAGATTTCAACCTGGCGGTTTATTACGGCAGAGATATCGATGTGATGACCTTAATGAGCGAAGCACGCAGTTTTCCGTTCATGGGAACACGAAAAGTAGTCGTGATTCGCGAAGCGCAGGATCTCAAAGACTTGTACGAGTTGGAGAAATTGCTCCCGAATTTGGTAGAAACCAACATCCTTGTGTTGTGCCATAAATACAAAGCACTCGACGGGAAACGAAAATTCACCAAAGACCTTGCGAAATACGGAGTCAACTTCAAATCAGAGAAAGTCAAAGACTACAACCTGACCGAATGGATCGCAACCTATGTTCGCTCCGAAGGCTATGAGATTACCTCGAAAGCAGCAGCATTGCTGGGAGAGTTTTTAGGAAACGATCTGTCGCGAATTGTAAACGAACTCGATAAACTGGCAATTGTTCTTGAAAAAGGAACCAAAATTTCCGATATTCACATTGAAGAAAACATCGGGATTTCGAAAGATTACAACGTGTTTGAACTCGTCAATGCCATAGCAGTCAGAGACTCGCTGAAAGCCATGCAGATTGCCGATTATTTTGAGAAAAACCCGAAAGATCATTCGATTATTGTCGTGATTCCGTCCGTATTTAAACTTTTCACAAACATGATGCGTGTTCATTTCGCACCGAATAAAAGCCCGGATGCGATTGCCTCTTCCGTAGGTTTGCATCCGTATGTGGCCAAAGAATTGGTCCGCAACAGCCCGAATTATCCACCCAAGATTTTAGCAAGAAACGTAGAAATTCTTCATAATTACGACCTGAAAGCCAAAGGAGTAGGAAACAGCTCTACCTCCGACGGACAATTGCTGAAAGAAATGTTGGTTCAAATACTCAATTAATGAGACGCTTTTTTCTCTTACAAATCCCTGATTCGGAAACATTTCACCTTCCGGAAGAAGAATCCAAACATATTGTACGTGTTTTGCGTTATGAAAACGGAGACCAGTTGTTACTTTTGGATGGAAAGGGCTTGATTGTAACGGCAGAAGTTACGGATGCGCATCCGAAGAAATGTTTGGTAAAAGTAGTTTCGAAAGAACTCAAAAAACGACCGGAATCCGGATTTCACCTGGCAATTGCCCCGACTAAAAACCTGGATCGGATGGAGTGGATGGTAGAAAAAATCGTGGAAGTCGGAGCAACGAAAATTTCCTTTTTGAATTGCGAGCGGTCTGAGCGCGTACAATTGAAACCGGATCGTCTGCAGCGGGTTGCTATTTCTGCAATGAAGCAGGCGCAGCACGATTTTTTATTAGAAATAGAAGAACTTCAGAATTTTGGAGATTTTGTTCAGAAAAACCCAAACGGAGGAATCGCTCATTGCATGGACGGAGACAAAAAATCCGTCAATCAATTGACTAATCATTCGCGCATTTTGATTGGTCCGGAAGGCGACTTTAGCGAAAAGGAAGTGGAGCTGGCTTTGAAACATGGCTACGAAGCCGTACATTTGGGAGAATCACGCCTCAGAACCGAAACCGCCGGAATGGTAGCTTGTGTTTTGGCAATTAATAGTTAATGGAATGAAAACAGCCCTTATTGTTTTTTCGTGCTTGCTAAGTGTTGCTTCGATCGCACAGGGAAGCTATCAAATCGCCTTTTTGAAATACAGTGGCGGTGGAGATTATTATGCCAATCCTACGGCTTTGCCAAACCTGGCTCAGTTTTGCAACACGAATTTAGGAACAACTATTTCAAAAGAAACCCCATATGTGGACGTCGGAAGCCCGGAATTGAGTCTGTATCCGTTTATACACATGACCGGGCACGGAAATGTGGTTTTCTCATTAACAGAAGCTGAAAACCTGCGCAATTATTTGTTGGGAGGCGGATTTCTGCACATTGATGACAACTACGGGATGGATAAATTCATTCGCGAAGAACTGAAGAAAGTATTCCCGAATAATTCACTGGTAGAACTTCCGTTCTCACACCCTGTTTTTCACCAGAAATTCGATTTCAACGGCGGCTTGCCAAAGATTCACGAACACGACGGAAAACGCCCGCAGGCATTCGGAATTATCATCGAAGGAAGACTGGTTCTGATCTATACCGTAGAAACCGATTTAAGTGACGGCTGGGAAGATCAGGCGGTTCACAACGACCCGGAAGAAAAGCGCAAACAAGCACTTCAAATGGGAGCAAATATCCTGATGTATGCCTTTTTGGGAGGGAAATAACAAGGTGTTTAGGGCAAAAACAGCCCGCAATACCTGGAATATCACAAGCTGTTATTTTTAGAAAAATAAGCTTCAGATTGTCTTAGCGTAAAAGTGCGACGTGTCCTGAAACCGACTGCCTTTTAGTGGTTCTCATCGGTTGAAACTCCATTTTCCAGGAATAAATTCCTTCTTTGGCGACTTTTCCTCTATACGTTCCGTCCCAGCCTACTTGCGGATTGTTTGATTCGAACACCACCTCGCCCCAGCGGTTAAAAATGATCAGATGATAATTTTGCTGATCAATTCCCCTGCTGAATACGGGTATAAATTGTTGGTTGAATTCATCACCGTCTGGTGTAAATGCATTGGGGATGTAAAATGCCGGATCCTCCTTGACTATTACTGTTACATGCGCTGTATCGGAACATCCGTCATCGGAAATTACAATTAATTCAATGATGTATGATCCTTCCCGATCATCCGGAAAGGTATGTTTGGGAATAACCTCGGAAGATTGGGTGCTGTCACCGAAATCCCAGTAAAAAGTAGTTGCATTCACCGAATGATTGACCATTTGTGAAACGGGTTCGTCGGTGGAGAGAATCCTCGGAGAAGGAGTAAAAGACGCAACAGGAATCGGGTGGACACACACCAGATCCGTTTTTGTAAGCGTTCGTTCACAGATGCCGGATTGGTCCTTCACTGTAAGTGAAATGTCAAAACAGATTCCCTGGTTAAATGTATGACTCACCTGTCCGCAATTAGCTGAAGTCGTTCCGTCTCCAAAATTCCAGACGCAATTCGTTTCGTTACTTTGGTGGGTGAACGTGACTTTGAGCGGTGCACAGCCTTGCGTAACATCTACTGAGAATGAAGGCTCCGGGACTTCCGGAAGAAATTGTACGGCAATGGGTGTGCCCAGATCGTAACAAGGCACAGCTGTTTCGCTATGGCTCAGAACACTATCGGACATGTTATAAACCGTTACCGGAACAAAGAATACGGTATTGTTAGTGAATACGCCAGGATGATTGATAATCCAGCTTTGGTCGTTCATTTCCGACAAGTTGTTAAAGCTTATGAAATCTAACTGTCCGTTTGTTTTCGAAACCAGGCAGGGATCGTTCACCAGGTTTTGAGTAGAATCAGGAATGAGTCCCACAGATGGCGGACAGGAATATACCAGCCAGCCGATTCCGGGATTGTAAGCAGGTCCAACAGGATTCAATACTTCCTGGGGAGCAATCATAGTACCATTCGGAACAGCACTGAATGTGTCACCAAAACAGAGCACGACAGGATTGTTGTTTTGATTTTGGCCGTTTTTAGTGATTGTAAAGGTTCCGATGTTCGCTTTACAGCCGCAATCAGGGGCATCGTACTCGAACGTCGTGATGCATGTCGGATCATCCGAAAAACGAACTGTAATGGTGGATACCGCACCATCTCCGGGAATACCCGGAATAGAGAAATTCTGGAAGCTGCTATCCGTAAATGGAAGGTTGAATGTCTGTGTAAAAGTGGTTGTACCGTTATTGATTTCGACAATTAAACTTCCTGTTCCGGGATGATCATGGTATTGAAAACTTCCGGAGGCGGTGTAAGTGTTTGCTGCGTTACAAGTGCTGACATTCAATGAAAGATCTATAATGTCACAAGGAGTCAAAATACTGCAGTCTGTTGCCCCGGTGCCACTAATCTGATTGGCAAAAATATCTGTAGGGTCTCCGGAATAATTGGTAATTAAAAGCATGTAAAACTGTCCTGCAACTGCATTTGGAATGTTTACTTCCTCAAAAGCTTGTTGATCAAAGCTACAATCAACAATATTTCCGCAAGGATATATATATGGTCCGGAAGACAGAGGAGCATCAGGGGTTACAGTGATGTTGTCAACAGCCGGGCAATTTAGATTGGCCGGACCAACTGTAATACCGGGACAAGCTTGCTCAAGGGTGTTAAATGGGCCCCAGCAGATAAAATCGACGTCTACGATATTGGAATTGGTGAGTGCAATATTGATGCTGCCGCTGGTACCTATTTTTAAGAAATACCAGGCCGGATTGGGAACATTTCCCAGGCAACCGTAGTGAGGTCCCACAGAAGCTATTGTATTGGTTGATGCCGGGAAAGTAGCACCCTGCTGTGTACAGAAAGGTTCCGCATTGGAACAATCCGCGCCCTGGGCAAATCCTGAATGAGTATGAAACAACAAAAAAACTGCGAACAGAAAAAAATGAATGACTTTCATATCAATGTGATTCTTGTTGTTTTTCTCTTTGAATCAATGCTTCTTTGCGAGCCAGGTATTTCGCACGATAACTTGCCATCTTATCAAACCAGCCATCAGCCTGCGCACGTTCAGACATGCTTTGATCCGAGCGTATGTAAGCTACTTTCTGATCAATGGCCTCAAGCATCGCATCACAATGTGTAATCGTTTCTCCTGCTAATGAATCCGATGCATTTGAATGTGTAGAAGTCTGTACTTTGCGTAGTTGAACCGGCCTTGACCCACCAGTATGTTGATTATTCATTGTTTGAGCCTGTGTTTGCGATGCACCCATTAAGAATAAAAAGAAAAGAACTGAAATTCTCATAATCTATCTTCGTAGTAATTTATGCGATAAAGACGTGTTGTCTTGTAGAATAGTTGTTTGTATTTGAATGATGTGACCTCTTGTGTCGTGAAATGGTTGTTTGAACGATTGTAATGTCTGTTTGAACGGATGAACGGCGTAGGGATTTCGTGTCCTGCTTTCTTTCTTTTAAGATGTTGAAAGATGATTTTTTAGTATTAGGAAGGAAAATGATGGAAGTAATTTTCCACCTGTTAAGGAAAGCTAAAAGAAAAAAAAGGATTTTTAATCCTGATTCATTTTTGTTAAATTACCCTTGATTATATTTAAAAAAATCGGGGTTATGAGTTGGATATTAGCATTAGTTATCGGAGGTGTTGCCGGCTGGCTCGCAGGCGCAATCATGGATAGTTCCAGAGGTGGTATATTTTTCAATATCGTACTCGGAATTTTGGGAGGTGTTGTCGGAACCTGGTTGTTCGGGCTGCTCCACATTTTTACATCAGGAAGTATTTGGAGTGTTCTGTTGACCGCAACTGTCGGAGCAATAGTCATTATAGTCATTGCCAGATTGTTTACCGGCAAAGTTTAAAAACCAGTCGGGGCGAATCATTTTCGCCCCGACTGGTTTGTTATTTATGAAAATCTAATTCGTATCCCGATAGCTATCGGGACGGCATTCGTAATTTGTAATTTGAACAAGCAAAGCTTATTCACTACATTCTATTTGGAACTTCAATTCCTAATAGCAGCATCGAACTTTTAATCACTTTTGCCACATTTTGACTTAAAGTCAAACGCAATGCTTTTTGTTTCTCATCCGTTTCACTCAAAATCATCACGTTTTGGTAGAACTGATTGAACAATTTTACCAACTCGTAAGTATAATTCGCAATGGCTGACGGAGCATATTCCTTAGCTGCTTCTTCAATGATTGCCGGGTATAAAACCAATTGTTTGATGATGTCTTTTTCAGCATCACCCAGTTCCGTATCTGCATCCATTTTGAATGCATGAGCTTTTCCAAGCAATGACTGAATACGTGCATGGGCATATTGAATGAACGGACCTGTGTGGCCATTCAATTCAATCGACTCAGCCGGATTGAACATCATTCGTTTTTTCGGATCAACCTTCAGCAAGTAATATTTCAAACCGCCCATCCCGATGGTTTTGTACAATTTCTCACGATCTGCTTCACTCATTCCATCCAAATGACCTCTTTCTGCTGTCATTTCCTGTGCGCTTTCGATCACTTCATCCATCAGATCGTCCGCGTCAACAACCGTTCCTTCACGGGATTTCATTTTTCCGGTCGGTAAATCCACCATTCCGTAAGACAGGTGGAAGCAGGATTTTGCCCAGGAATAACCCAGTTTGTCCAAAATAAGAAACAACACTTTGAAGTGATAATCTTGTTCGTTTCCAACGGTGTAAATGATTCCCGTTAATCCCGGATAATCGTTGAAACGATCTACGGCAGTTCCCAAATCCTGCGTCATGTAAACGGATGTTCCGTCAGAACGCAGAAGGAGTTTGTGATCCAATCCATCTCCGGTCAGATCAATCCAAACCGATCCGTCTTCTTTTTGATAGAAAACACCTTTTTCCAATCCTTCCGTTACCAGGTCTTTCCCAAGAATAAAGGTGTCGGATTCATAATACAACCGATCGAACTCAACGCCCATCTTTTTGTACGTTTCATCGAATCCGCTGTAAACCCAGCCATTCATGGTCGTCCAAAGTAAAAATACTTCCGGATCTCTTCCTTCCCAGCGAACAAGCAAATCTTTCGCTTCTCTCAGGATAGCAGTTTCATTTTTTGCCAGTTCTTTGATCTTATCATCCAAACCTGCAATGGCTTTTTCGTCTTTTCCGGTCTTGGCGTCCGTAAATTCCTGGTATTTGGTAATCGTAGTTTCCGGAAAACCGTCAAACCGACCTGCATTCCATTGTGCGATGATTTCTTTCGCTTCTGCATTGAAATGCTTGTCGAATTCCACGTAGTATTTTCCAACCAGTTTATCGCCTTTCATTCCGGTGTTGTCCGGATTTTCACGTTCTCCCTTTGCATTTAAAGGGGAGAATTTCTGCCAGGCAAGCATGCTTTTGCAAATGTGAATTCCACGGTCGTTAATGATTTGTGT
>NZ_JASLCN010000293.1 GCF_030151805.1 Fluviicola sp. | reverse complement strand
TGATTGTACCTAATTCTAACATTAGAAAGAGATATTGTACACCACTATTGCCTATTGCCTAATTCACTATTACCTGATCAAACTTTCCTTCTTGATAATTGATAATTTCCTCATTAATAATTCCTCTAATTCACCTCCCGATTTCTATCGGGACGTAATTCGTCATTTTTTCCACCTTTCAAAAATCCAAAACCTGCTCCCAAACGTATCTGATTCAGTTCTTGCTAACGATATCAAACACTACACGTTATGAAAAAAAATAATTACACTTTTGATGCAATTTGTATTGCCGTTTTTCTGATTGCAACTTCCATTATTTCTTCCTGTGGTTCACCCAAAGAAGAGCATGAAACAATGGTTGCAGTAAAACAAGGTTTTCAGATTCCACCTTTGTTGGAGCGCGAAAAAAACTTGTCATATGACGAATTTTTGAAGATTAAGGAAAAATTCAACAAGCTTTCTTTCGAAGCTGAAATCGAGAAAACAAAAATTGAAAGCCTCATCAAACTTTCCGAAATTTACATCTACGAAGCGCGCGTCACGGGCGAACATCCTTACTACTATAATGCCGCATTGCTCACCCTGAATGAAACCTTGAAGGATACAAGTAAAATGACTCCGGATCAACGTTTCACGGCACTTTTCTATAAATCAACCGTGCAATTGTCGCAACACAAATTCAACGAGGCTTTGGTTACGGGGAAACAAGCGCTGGCTTTGAATAATACCAATTCCGGAATTTACGGAGTATTGGTGGATGCGAATGTGGAGATCGGAAACTACGAAGAAGCCGTTAAGAATTGCGATAAAATGATTTCCATCCGGCCGGATTTGCGTTCATACAGCCGGATTTCTTACCTACGCGAAATTTATGGTGACATGAAAGGAAGCATCAAATCCATGGAACAGGCCATTGAAGCCGGAGCGCCTTATTCGGAATACAAATGCTGGACAATCGTGACGATGGGAAAAATGCTGGAGAATCACAATCAGTTGGATTCAGCCATGGCGTATTACCAGTTCTCAGCAAAAGAAAGAGCAAATTATCCGTTCGGAATTGCCGGAATGGCAAGTGTTGAAGGAAAATTGGGGAATTACAAAAAAGCAGATTCCTTGTATGCGGTTGCTTTAAATGCAGTTCCCGAAATCAGCTTCATCATGGACCAGGCTAAATTGTATCAAAAACAAGGAAAGCAGGATGAGGTGAAACGATTGATTCCCAAAATCGAATCCATGTTCCAGGAAGACATTGAATCCGGACACAACGTGAATATGGAATACGCTTTCTTCTTGCTGGATTTCAAAAAAGACTACAAACGCGCACTGGAACTTGGGTTGAAAGAATACAAGCTGCGTCCGAATAACATTGATGTAAACCGCTTACTGGCCTTTGCTTATTATGCAAACGGAGATCTGAAGAATGCAGAAAAACACGTTGAAATTGCGATGAAAACAAAGAAGCAGGATGCAGAATTGTATTGCATTGCCGGTTTGATCACGAATAATGCAAAACAAATTAAAAAAGCATTCGCAATTGACCCGTACCAGGACCACTTGTTTGTTGATCGTGCGAAAAAGATGATTTCCTGATTCGAACCGTTTTAAACTTTACAGGATGAAAAAGATTGACTTCTTTGCCTTAACCGGCAAGCGATTGACACTTTTGTTTGTCATTCTTCTGCTCTCAAATCGGGGTTTCTCGCATGGAATCAACGGAATTGTAATCGACCAGCAATCCCAGGGGATTCAAAGTGCGAAAATAAGCCTGCTGGGAACTGCGAAATATGCTGTGACCAATGGTTTGGGAGAATTTGTTTTGACAGATATTCATTTGGGAGATTCGATTTCAATTGAGAGTCAGGGGTACAAGAAACGGGTGTTTTTAATCGACAGTGAAACGTATTTTGAAAAAAACGCACTCTTTCAATTATTTGATAATACCACCGAACTGAGCGAGGTAAAAGTGACCGGAAACAAAACGCAGTTAACGCAAACGGCGAATATCAACCTGACCTTGCAACCCGTTCGTTCGGCGCAGGAATTGCTGACATTGGTTCCGGGGTTATTTGTTGCCCAACATGCCGGCGGGGGGAAGGCAGAGCAATTGTTTCTCCGCGGATTTGATATTGATCACGGAACGGATGTGGCGCTTTCAGTGGATGGAATGCCGGTGAACATGGTTTCTCATGCGCATGGTCAGGGATATGCCGATTTTCATTTCGTGATTCCGGAAACAGTCGATAAAATCAACTTTGAAAAAGGCCCTTACGATGTCACGAAAGGCAATTTAGCGACTGCAGGTTCGGTTGATTTTCAAACGCGCGAACAATTGGCAAAAAGCTTTGTCTCGGGAGAATACGGAATGTTTCATCACAAAAAGATTACCGCCGGAGTCAAAATCCTTGAAAACCAGAAAAACAACGCTTATTTCGTGGCAGATTATCTTCAAACAGACAATTATTTCGATTCACCGCAGGATTTCAAACGAATCAATTTGTATGGAAAATATACCGGGATCATTTCTCCGAATTTCAAGATCTCCGTTTCGGCTTCGACCTTTGAAAGCAGTTGGAACGCTTCCGGACAGATTCCTGAAAGAGCGGTTGCAAATCACACGATTTCCCGGTTTGGAGCCATCGACAATACGGAAGGTGGAAATACTTCCAGAACGAATGTACAATTGGGAGTGATTCAAAAAATCAATGCTTCCTCTTCTTTGAAAAGCGACTTTTTTATGTCGGTCTACGATTTCTCACTCTTTTCGAACTTCACTTTCTTCCTGGAAGATTCGGTCAATGGAGATCAGATTCATCAATACGAAAAACGGAAAATTTACGGCGGAAAAACCGAGTACAAAAAAACGATAACGCTAAAAGAAGATGTGCTTTTCAGTTTTACAGGCGGTGGTGGATTTCGCTACGACGATATCAACAACATTGGGCTGGCTCAAACCACGGGGCGCGTTTTTCTGCGAAACCAGGTTCAGCTGGGAAATATCAATGAAACCAATTTGTTTGCATACGCTTCCGGTAAGCTGGAAATCAAACGCTTTGTGATCAATGCTGCTTTGCGGGCGGATAATGTGAATTTTTACTACAATAACCTGAAAGACAGTGTTTATCAACCAAAAAGCTTGTCTCAAACAGTACTTTTGCCCAAATTGACCTTCTTGTACAATGCTACGGACCAGGTTCAGTTGTATCTGAAATCGGGAATCGGTTATCATTCCAATGATGCGCGCGTTTTGCTTTCATCGGATAATTTGAACAAGAAAGCCTTGCCGCTTGCTTTGGGAACAGATTTGGGAACTACCTGGAAGATTACAAAGAATTTGTTATTTAACGGCGCGCTGTGGTATTTGCTTTCGGAGCAGGAATTTGTATACGTCGGAGATGCAGGAATCGTAGAGCCAAGCGGTCGTTCTCAGCGTTTGGGATTTGACGCCGGGTTAACCTTTCAGCCTTACAAATGGTTGTTTTTGTATTCGAACCTGAATTATTCCCATGCGCGTTCGGTGAGTGAACCGAAAGGTCAGAATTATATTCCGCTGGCTCCCGTTTTCACTTCCGACGGAAAAGTACAGGTGAACTTCAAAAAAGGCATTTTTGCCACACTTTCTTACCGCTATATGGGAGACCGTGCTGCAAATGAAGATCGAAGCGTAGTGGCAAAAGGATATTTCGTGAATGATTTCACTTTGGGGTATCAGCGCAAATCATTTGTTATAACAGCAATTGTAAACAACCTGTTCAATGTGCAATGGAACGAAACGCAGTTTTTAACCGAATCCCGCTTGAAAGACGAATCTCAACCCGTATCAGAAATTCATTTCACACCGGGCACTCCATTTAATTGCAGGCTACAGGTGAAATTTATGTTTTAAAGGAAAAGAATATCCAGAAATACAAATAGACATCCCGCAGTGGCGGGACAAGTTGTGTCTATTAGCCCAGTGGGAATAAGCCTTTCAGAGTATTTTTTCAGGAGTTTGAGTATCGGTTTGAAAAGGATGTTACAACGTCGGTTCTGACAAAACCACCGAACAAGGCAAAAGAATGGTTGAATTGGTAGCTGAAAATAAAAAGCTGAAGTAGCTTTAAACAGTTCTTATAAAAGACTAATCTACCTGGTTTTCTGGTGATATTCTAAAAAAATGAATCACTCCAAATCTGTTTTTTCAGGTTTCAAATCCTGATTGATTTGTGATGTCTTTTTAGTATCCTTCATGGTCAGGTAAACCAGCAATGAAACCGCGATACATCCTGTAATATACCAATAAAAATAAGATTCATACCCTGCTTCTTTGAACCAAAGTGCTACATATTCCGCTGTCCCGCCAAAGAGTGCAACTGTAAGCGCGTAAGGCAGTCCAACTCCGAGTGCACGAACTTCTGCCGGGAACAGTTCCGCTTTTACAATGGCGTTAATACTGGTATAACCACTCACGATAATTAATCCTGCCATTAGCAGGAAAAATGCTGTCCAAACGGATTGAGTGTTGCTGAGTGCTGTCAATAATGGAACGGTAAAAATGGTTCCTAAAACACCAAAACCGATCAATAAAGGTTTTCTTCCTATTTTATCTGAAAGCGCGCCGAAAGCCGGTTGAAGAATAATGAAAATAAGGAGTGTAATGAATGAAAGAAGCGTAGACAAATCGTTACTTAAATGAACCGTATTGACCAGGAATTTCTGCATGTAAGTTGTGTATGTGTAGAAAGCAAGTGTTCCTCCAAGGGTTAAACCAACAACTGTAAGTACAGCTTTTGGATGCTGTAACAATGCTTTGATCGTTCCTTTCTTTTCTGATTTCATTTCTTTTTGCGCTTCAAAAGCTTCGGTTTCATGCAGATTTCTGCGGAGATACAAAGCGATAACAGCCAAAAAGGCGCCGATCACAAAGGGAATTCTCCAGCCCCAATCATGCAATTGTTCCTCTGTTAAAATCAATTTTTGCAAAATCAATTGAATTCCAAGCGCGATTAATTGTCCGCCAACTAAGGTTACATATTGAAAACTGGAATAAAATCCGCGCCTGTTTTCGGTAGCCATTTCACTTAGATAAGTAGCTGAGACACCATATTCTCCACCAACACTCAGCCCTTGAAGAAGGCGGGCAATTAAAAGCAGAATAGGAGCAAATACGCCGATTGAATGATAGGTTGGTGTTAAGGCAATTAACAGAGATCCAAGCGACATCAAAAGAACAGATAAAGTCATAGCTCGTTTACGCCCGATTTTGTCTGCAATCCCACCGAACATCCAGCCTCCGATTGGCCGCATCAAAAATCCAACGGCAAATATTCCTGCAGTATTCAATAATTGAGCTGTTGCGTCTTGTTCGGGAAAAAAAGCTCCGGAAAAGTAAAGGGAGAATGCGGAATAAGCATACCAATCATACCATTCCACGAGATTTCCAATGGATCCACCGATGATTGCCTTTAAGCGTTGACCAGATATTTTTTCGTGTTGTTTCATGCCTTGTTGTTTGTAAATGTACTTTGAGTATTTGAAACAGAGATTTCTTAGGAGTAATTTGATAGATCAATTGATACTTTAAAGCATCAAACAGTTTAGAAAAGCATGTTTGAATGAGTAATCAATTTAGACTTCGTAAAAACGATATGAAGCAAAAAAGTAGTGCTCCAAATGACAAATAGACATGTGTCTATTAGCTCAGTGGGGATAAGCCTTCCGGAAGATTTTTTGTTCTCCGGATCAGGTACTTGTTTTTTGATTGAAACGGGTAAAAAACAGAACAAAAAAATCCGCCAATTTGACGGATTCAATATATAATTATCTGACTTTTCGAATAAAATCTCTTAACGGAATTTACACAAACAACTTGCTTTTCCAGTCTTCAGCTTCTTCTTCCGAAAGTAAATTCAGTTTTTTCAGGTAATGGGTCGTCTTTTCAAAAGCAAGCGGATACTCCGTTCCTTTGTAATTCCAATCCGTTTCGGACAACCAGCGTTTCACCTGATCCAAAGGCAGATTGTAGCGCCAGGAAATCATTTTTGCCGAATCCGGGTGATTTTTGACTTCTTCTGCTTTTTGGTTGACGATCTCACACATCTGTTTCAATAAATCGCCATGTTTTTCAGCAACTTCGGAACGCACCGCAATCACAAAACAAGGCCATGGTGTTACCACATCTCCTACATAATCGCATTTTCCCTGCTCAACAAAAGGAGAAGTGGTGTATTTTTCCCATAAAAATGCCTGAGCTTCATTGTGTTCAAGTGCCCACAATCCGCCGTAAACATCTCCGATAACGTTGAATTTCAGATTATCCAGGCTCCAGTCGTACTGATCAGCCATGACGTAAGCCATCAAATGAGAACCTGATCCGTATCTCGAAATTGCGAACGTTTGGTTCTCGACGTCTTCCGGTTTTTTGATTTCTCCTTTATTCGGTACGTGAATTCCCCAGCTTAACGGAGATACAACGTATACTTCCAATATTTTTGCATCCAATCCCTGGAGAATGGATTTGGTGATTCCTTCTGTAAGCAAAACAGCGATATCAATCGATCCTGTTTCCAGCCCGCGGATCATTTGTCCTGTTCCGCCACTCATGTCCGACCAATGAAGGTCCAATCCGATTTCCTGGAATTTCCCTTCTTCAATTGCCAGTCTCCACGGTAAATTAAAATGTTCCGGAACACCACCGATTTTTAATCCTAATGCGTTTGTCATTTCTTTGTAAATTGCATGGAATGTAGTTTTTTGTACAATCCATCTTTGCGTAATAATTCTTCGTGTGAACCCATTTCCTGGATTTCACCCTTGTCTAAAACAATAATCTTGTTTGCTGCTTGTATAGTGGATAACCGGTGTGCGATAACGATGGAAGTTCTTCCTTTTGTAAGTTGTTCTGTTGCTTGTTGAATCATAATTTCCGATTCATTGTCAACACTGGAAGTGGCTTCGTCGAGGATTAGAATGTGCGGATTGTAAACATACGCACGAATGAATGCCAGTAATTGTCTTTGTCCGACAGAAAGAACTCCTCCGCGCTCTCCAACCTGATAATCATATCCGTTCGGTAATTTTTCAATGAAAGTGTCGGCGCCCACGGCTTTTGCTGCTGCAATGACTTCTTCGCGGGTAATTGCTTCGTTCCCAAGCGTAATGTTATTGTGAATCGTGTCGGAAAACAGAAACACATCCTGAAGCACAATGGCAATATTCTTTCGCAGCGTGTCCATGTGAATTTCACGCAGTTCAACCTCTCCGATGTGAATGCTTCCTTTCTGATATTCGTAAAAACGGCTCAACAGGTTCACAATCGAAGTTTTCCCCGCTCCGGTCGCACCAACAAATGCCACCGTTTCTTTAGGCTGAATCGTCAGGTTAATGTCTTTCAGAACCCAGTCTTTTTCTTCCGAATTCAGATCTTCATCCTTATAACTAAAGTAAACATGTTCGAATTTCAATGGTTGTTCGAAATCACATTCCGTAATATTTCCTGATTCCTGAACGTGTTCATCCGTATCCAGCAATTCAAATACTTTGTCAGCACGTACAATTCCGCGCTGTAGAATGTTGAATTTATCTGCCAGCATGCGGATCGGACGGAACAACATCTGAATCCAAAGCGTAAAACTGAATACCGTTCCGAACAATTTGACATCCGAAGCATTTTGCCCGGTAATGGAAAAAGCTGCCCAAACGATGAGTAAAGACATCGACAAAGAACTCAGGAATTCGACAACCGGGAAGAAAATGGAAAAGGCCCAAACGGCATTTACGTGTGCCTGGCGATGCGTTTTATTGGCTTCCTGGAATGCGGCGTATTCCATTTTTTCTCTTCCGAAGATTTGAACGATATTCATTCCTGTCAGGCGTTCCTGCACAAATGAATTCAACCGGTGAACAGCAGTTCCTTCCTGCTGAAAACTTCTTCGCATGGCTTTCGCAAAAACGCGTGTTGCAAAAATCAGGATCGGAATCGGAATCAGGGCAAGCAGGGACAATTCCCAGTTGCTGGTAAACATCAGAACCAACACAACGATCAGCATCAGAAGATCGCCCAGGATATCAATCAATCCCGACGAAAAGACCTCCGAAATGGCTTCGATATCCGATACAACGCGGGTTACCAAACCCCCAACCGGCGAACGGTCGAAAAACTTCATCCGGAATGTGGACAAATGATTGAAAACTTTCACGCGAATATCCCGAATCACTGATTGCGCCATCAGATTTGAGAAATACGAACTCAAAAATTGAAGTAGCGCTTCAAACAGGAGAATTCCGGCAACGATGAGTGTCCATTGGATAAACAATTGCTGACTGCGGGTTGCTTCGTCAACAACGTATTTTTGAACCATGTTTCCAATGATCATCGGGCGCAAAGGACCAATTACGGAAAGTAAAACAGTACATAAAAAAGCCAGGATCAGAAGCCCCATATAAGGTTTTGCAAACTTTAATAAGCGTCTGAAAATTCTGAAATCAATTTTGCTTTGTTTGGCCATGTTGCAAAATTACATCTAAGGATTGGTTTAGTACTTATTTTTAACTGCTAAAATTCATTAACAAAACGCATTTTTATTTCCTTTGTTTGCTTTTATTCATTTTCTTTGTGGATAAGCAAAAAAGCCTTTCACAGGGGCGTGAAAGTTACCTCCAATATTCAAAGACTATGGTTTATAATTTAGGTCAGTCCACCTCCATTTTTAACACCTTTTTGGGTGAGTTAAGAGATTGTACAATACAAACCGATCCGATGCGTTTCAGACGTAATTTGGAGCGGGTTGCAGAGGTCTTGGCTTATGAAGTGAGTAAACAGTTGGAATATGAAACGGAATTGGTAACGACTCCTTTGGGCGAAGCAGAAGTTCCGCGTTTGAAACAACAACCTGTTTTAGCAACTATTTTGCGCGCGGGTTTACCGATGCATCAGGGTTTGCTGAATTATTTCGATCGTGCGGAAAGCGCTTTTGTTTCAGCTTACAGAAAGCATACGACGGCGGAAGATTTTGATATTCATGTAGAATACCTGGCTTCACCTTCTATCGACGGAAAAACCCTGATTATCTCAGATCCGATGCTGGCAACCGGAAGTTCGATGGTGATGGTTTATAAAGCCTTGCTAAAACAAGGAAAACCGGCTAAAATACATATCGTATCTGCAATCGCTGCTCCGGAAGCTATTGAGTTCGTTAAAAAGCATCTTCCCGATACCATTAGTATTTGGGTTGGGGCGATTGATAAAGAGTTAACTGCTCAGTCTTACATTGTTCCCGGATTGGGCGATGCAGGAGATTTGGCTTATGGAGTAAAATGTTAAGAACTTAAAATATGCAGTGGCATTTCTATTTTACACTTTTTGGTTTGTCAATGATCAAATTCATGTTTGCGCCTTTTGCGGGTCCGGAAATGAAACTGAACTTTATTGAAACCTATCTTGCCTGTATATCGGGAGCTTTTCTGGCCGCTTTAATATTTTATTTCTCCAGTGAGTATTTCATGATTCGTGCACACAAAAAAAGACAAGCCGAATTGCATAAATCCATCACGAACGGAACGCCGCTCAAGCTCAAACGAAAATTCACCCGATTCAATAAACTGATTGTAAAACTGAAACATCGTTTCGGAATTTACGGAATCGCATTTTATGCTCCTTTGTTTTTATCCGTTCCGGTTGGATCAATCGTTACGGCGAAGTTCTACGGAAAGGATAAACGGACATTCCCGCTCATTTTGCTGGGAATCTGTATGAACGGAGCAATCACAACCGGCCTGGCATATGGTTTAAAAGAATTATTTTAATGAAAGTACGTCAGTTATTTTTTGATTTGGACAGAACCCTGTGGGATTTTGAAACCAACTCGCGCTTTGCCCTTCAGTATTTGTATGATGATTTGAAATTGGGAGATACCATTGATCATTTCATGCATTTTCACCACACGTATATCCGCATCAATGCCGATTTATGGAATCAGTATGGAAACGGAAAGCTTACCAAAGAAGAATTACGCGACAACCGCTTCAAAAAAGCGTTGGAACATCATGGAATTCACGATGATGACCTGGCGAAAAA
>NZ_JASLCN010000281.1 GCF_030151805.1 Fluviicola sp. | reverse complement strand
GTAAGAGAATACCGGAATTTTGATCGCATATCCTTCTTTCTTCGGATTGAAGTTGAAATCTTTCACCTTCTTCTCTCCCAACATCACTTTCGTTGCATAGTTCACATACGGTTCATCGTATGCTTTTGCAATGAAAGGAACCGTACGGGAAGCTCTCGGATTCGCTTCAATTACGTATACTTTGTCGTCTTTGATCGCGAACTGAATGTTGATCAAACCGACTGTTTTCAATTCAATCGCAATCTTCTTCGTAATGTCCTCAATCTGCTGCATCACAAAATCTCCCAGGTTGTATGGAGGAAGAACCGCATACGAATCACCCGAGTGAATTCCGGCAGGTTCAATGTGCTGCATCACACCGATAATGTATACATCTTTTCCGTCACAAATCGCATCTGCTTCCGCTTCAATTGCTCCGCCGAGGAAGTGATCCAGCAAGATCTGGTTGCTTCCCATTTCATTGATGATATCCACTACGTGGTGCTCCAATTCTTCTTTGTTGATGACGATTTTCATTTTTTGTCCTCCCAATACATAAGAAGGGCGAACCAACAACGGGAAACCTAAGTCGTTGGATAATTCAATCGCTTGTTCTGCACTCTCCACTACTCCGTATTTCGGGAATGGAATGTTGTGCTGTTCCAATACTTTCGAGAATCGTCCGCGGTCTTCTGCCAAATCCAAAGCATCGAAACTTGTTCCTAAGATCTTGATTCCGTAGCGCTCTAATTTTTCAGCCAGTTTCAAAGCAGTTTGTCCACCTAACTGAACAATCACTCCTTCCGGCTTTTCGTGCTGAATAATATCGTAAATATGTTCCCAGAAAACAGGCTCGAAGTACAGTTTATCCGCTGTATCGAAATCTGTAGAAACCGTTTCCGGGTTACAGTTGATCATAATCGTTTCGTAACCGCATTCTTTCGCAGCCAGAACTCCGTGTACACAAGAATAATCGAATTCGATTCCCTGACCGATTCTGTTTGGTCCGGAACCTAAAACAACTACTTTCTTCTTGTCGCTGACCGTACTTTCATTTTCGTATTCGAAAGTGGAGTAGTAATACGGTGTTTGTGCGTCAAATTCTGCTGCGCAGGTATCTACCAGTTTGAACACACGTTTGATTCCCATTTCGGAACGCTTGTTGTGCACTTCTGATTCCAAACAGCGCAGCAAATGGGCTACCTGGCGGTCTGCATATCCTTTTTGCTTCGCTTCGAACATCAATTCTTTCGGGATATTCCCCAAATGATATTTCTCCACGCGGCGTTCCAATTTGATCAAATCCTCGATTTGCTTCAGGAACCAGGTATCAATTTTCGTTTTTTCAAAGATCGTTTTGAACGGAATTCCCAGTTTGATTGCATCATAGACATGGAACAAGCGGTTCCAACTCGGGTTTTCCAAAGAGTGCAGAATTGCATCCTGGTTTGTCAGTTCTTTTCCATCCGCTCCCAAACCGTTACGGTTGATTTCAAGCGACTGACATGCTTTTTGCAATGCTTCCTGGAACGAACGTCCGATTCCCATTACTTCACCAACGGATTTCATTTGTAATCCAAGTCGGCGGTCTGTTCCCGGGAATTTATTGAAATTCCAGCGAGGTATTTTCACAATTACGTAATCCAACGTCGGCTCAAACAAAGCGGAAGTTGTTTTCGTAATCTGATTGCTCAATTCATTTAAATGGTAGCCGATTGCCAGTTTCGAAGCAATTTTTGCAATCGGGTAACCCGTTGCTTTGGATGCTAATGCCGATGAACGAGATACACGCGGGTTGATTTCAATTGCAATGATATCTTCCTTTTCATCCGGTGAAACCGCGAACTGTACGTTACATCCTCCTGCAAAGTTTCCGATCGAACGCATCATGCGAATCGCCATGTCGCGCATTCTTTGGAAAGTTGTATCGGAAAGTGTCATGGCCGGTGCAACCGTAATGGAATCTCCGGTGTGAATCCCCATCGGGTCGAAGTTCTCGATTGAACAGATGATCACTACGTTGTCATTCGCATCACGCAAAAGCTCCAACTCGTATTCTTTCCAGCCCAACAAAGCTTTGTCGATCATGACTTCGTGGATCGGAGACAATTGTAATCCGCGTTCCAGCAATCCGTCAAATTCTTTCGGGTCATACACAATGGATGCTCCGGAACCTCCTAAAGTGTAAGAAGGTCTGATACAAAGCGGGAATCCGAATTCCTGTGCAATTTCTTTTCCTTCAAGGAACGATTTTGCCGTTGCCTGCGGAGCCATCGGAACCCCGATTTCTTCCATCAGCATACGGAATGCTTCCCGATTTTCTGTGATTTCAATGGCAGCGATATCGACACCAATAATTTCAACACCGTATTCTTCCCAAACTCCCATTTCATCGCATTTGATTGCAAGGTTTAAGGCAGTTTGTCCTCCCATTGTAGGCAATACAGCATCAATTTTGTGTTTTTTCAGAATTTCGATGATGCTTTCTGGCTCAAGTGGTTGCAGGTAAACATTATCAGCAACTACTTTATCTGTCATGATCGTTGCTGGATTCGAGTTGATCAATGTTACCTCAATACCTTCCTCACGAAGTGAGCGGGCTGCTTGAGAACCTGAGTAATCGAATTCACATGCTTGACCAATAACGATAGGACCTGAACCGATGATTAGTACGGACTTAATGGAATTGTTTTTCGGCATTATGCGCTTTTTAAGAGTTCAATTTGTAATTAATCTTTGCAACACGGTAAATGGCTCTACCTATACTACAAATTGAGCGCAAATTTATGGAATTTAATCGGGATTTCTACAAAACCGATTTTGTTTTTTATGGAGTTATTAACAGAGAATTTCGAATTACGAGTTACCAATGCCGAATTACATCGCTTTCGATTTGCTTGTATAAATAAAAAAATGAATAATTTTCCGCATTAAAACTTCAATCATGACCGTACGCACTTTTTGGCATTTAATTATCAAATCTTTGGGAATTTGGATTGTCATTCATGGAATTATGTCTGTGCCTGATCTTATTCTCAGAGTTACTGTTGCTTATGCAAGTCCATATGCCGATTCTCCGGTATTTATAGGCATTGAAGTTGTTTTTTTCGCAATCCAGGTTCTGTTCTATTTATTCATCCTTCGCTTCCTGATTTTGAAAACTCAATGGATCATTGATACTTTGAAACTGGAGAATGGATTTAACGAAACAAAGATTGATTTTTCATTGCCTTTTGATAAGGTTCTCCGAATCATTGTTATTCTAATGGGTGGGTTTATTTTTGTCATTGCAATTCCAACTTTGGTTGAAGCCGTATACCTTTTTATTACTGACAATTTACCATTCAGAGATAGTCCCCGGAACATTATCATCGTATCAAATGCGGTTCAGGCAACAATCGGCTTTCTGATGATGAACAACAGTGATATTGTTCTTCGTTACATCCATAAAAAAAGTAGTGAATCTGAAACAAAACAATTGGATAAAGAGGAATTTTAAGATTCTAATTTCCCGCTGAGGTTCGCAGAGGAACGCGGATTTTAATTCTGAAATCGGAGGCCATAGTTATCAGGTGACTATATAAAAGATTTCTAATTTGAAATTGGGAATTTTAGTAAATTTCAATACTGACTTCCTGAAAGACAACATCTTCAGAAAAGTTAACGGTTTATAATCCATCTGCGGCCCTCAGCGAACCTCTGCGGGCGAAAATATGTGTTATTGAATTAATTCTGAAGAATCTTTGTTTTATCGAAGTATTTTTTGGTTTTCATTTCTTTCAGCAACAAATCCAGGTTGGCTTTATCCGTTACATACAGAATGATCACAGCTCTGTTTTTTGCATCAAAGAAGCTGTAGATTTTATTCGGAACCATTTTCACTTTCGAAAGTTTCGGGAAGAGTTTCTTTAATTCTTTGATATTCGCCGCCTCGTTGCTGTCAACGATCACTAATTGCGTTTGATTACCCGTTTTCAAATATTCCAGGGCGGTCGGATCTAAAATCGGAGATGAAAAGTTCGAATTCGTCAGTTGAAAATACGACCCGATTAAGTTCATGACATCATCAATTGCCGGGCCTGTATCTGCATCATTGTAAATCGAAACACGATTGAGCAGGATTCCGTAATCGGTAATTGAATTCGGAAAAGTTGCAGCAAACAGATCTATTGCTCTGTTTACAAATTCCTGATCAATCTGCTTATTCATGGAAATGTATTCTTCAATCATCGGATACAATGCTTTTCCAAACCCGTTAATATATTCGTTGCTATACCAGTCGGAAGGATCTAACTCTCCGCTCACGTACTTATACGCCCAGCCGTTTCCAAGCGCAGTAGCCAATCCTTCATCAATGAAATTATAAGCAAACTGACTGTAAGGTGACTTGT
>NZ_JASLCN010000280.1 GCF_030151805.1 Fluviicola sp. | reverse complement strand
GTCTACCAATTCCACCATTCGAGCTTGTCTCGGCGTGGCTACCATTCCGATAGTTATCGGAACCACCATTCGCGAGCGGACTTAAAAAAATAATCCCGGCGTTTACCGAGATCATTTCTTTGAGCGAGAGACGGGATTCTAACCCGCGACCCCGACCTTGGCAAGGTCGTGCTCTACCAACTGAGCTACTATCGCGTATTTCAACTTACCGTTCCACTTTTGGAATCGGGTTGCAAATCTAACAATTCCTTTATTCAATTTGCAAGATTTGCGTGACTTTTTTTTATTTTTTTTGATTCTGATCCGAAACATCCGGTTGATTTCTTTCCTCGCTAACAGCTAAGTGATTGATTTCGTATCATTTTATTCTGAGCAAAATCACACCCGGTTTTTAATGAAATCCTCCGCGACCTTCATACAAATCCAGTGGACTGTTCAGGGTGAGTTTGATAACAGTTATCTCGGAATCCAATGATTCTGCGGGTACTTTCAGGAATACGGTTCCCGGAACCCAGCTCCAGGATATTTTTCCAACTATTTTTAGCGGAACCTTTGCATTGCTTCCCAAAACTTCAGCTGCTGTGATTTGATTTTTTAAGCCTTTCAGCATCAAATCGATGGTGGTATTTTGACTGTTTCCGTTCGACCGGATTTGATTCACAAACAGGTAAAGTGTTTTCCGGTCTTGACTCAAGGTGGAATTTCCATGATAATGTCCGGATGGTAATCCGGCAGTTGTTCCATAAATGGCTTCGGCATGTTTTTGAGTCCATCGGCCCACTTCTTTCAGGAGTTTGATCTGCTCTTCCGGAATGGTTCCGTCTGCTTTCGGACCAATATCCAATAGTAAATTTCCGCCCATATTCAGGCATTCCGTAAAGATTTGAAGGACTTCGTTGGTTGTTTTGTAATTCGTGTCTGAGGGCTGATAGCCCCAGCTTTCATTACTTGTCAGACACAATTCCCAGCTCTTTTTTTCCGGGTGAACAATGGGCATGTTTTGCTCCGGAGTAGAATAATCTCCGTAGGAATGCAATCTGCCGTTCAAAATTGCTTTCGGATTGGAAGTATGAATGATGGAATCAATTTTTGCAGCATTCCATTCAGCTTCCGAATGTTCCCAATCACCGTCGAACCAATACAAATCAGGAGAAAACTGTGTGTTGATCTCCGAAATTTGATGATGCATGAAATTCAGAAAACGCTTCCAGCGTGCAGGATCATCCGCGATTTTATAGCGATCTGTTTCTTTCAGGAATTTAGGATAATCCGGGTGCGACCAATCGAGCAGGGAATAGTACGTTCCGAATTTAAGACCTGCTTCACGAAACGCCTTTGAAAGCGGAGTAATCAAATCTTTGGCGGCTGGTGTTTGGTAAATGGTACTTAAAGGTTTTTCCGGGTTCCAAAGCGCATTTTTCTTCGTTGGATAAACTTGATTCGGGAAAAAAGTATTCCAATCAGTCTTTGAAGGATAGGGAGTCAGTTGTTTGGTGTCCCAAAGTGCTAATCCGTCATGATGCTGAGTGGTTACAACGGCATATTTTGCGCCGCTTTCCACAATGAGTTCTGCCCATTGTTTCGGATTGAATTTCGCCGCAGAAAATCCTTTCATCTGATTCATGTAAACAGCGTAGGGAACTGTTCCGTTGTGAAACGACCAGCTTTCGGAAGTTCCGTTTACGGCATACATTCCCCAATGAATGAAGATTCCCAACTTGGCGTCGTTGAACCATTGCAGACGCGTAGAATCTGTTTGAGCCTGAACGCTGAATGAATAAAACAGGAATAAGAAAAAACACTTTTTCATTGCTTGTTAAATTTGCTTTCCGACCTCTTCGTTTTTTTTTTAGTTCATACTTCGACAAGCTCAGTATGTTTAGTTCAAAAGTTCAATTTGATTTTTTAACGCTTTGAACCCATTGAACTTTTTATCCTCCTGTCAGCTTTTTGATTTCGTTTAATTTCATCAGCGCTTCAACCGGAGTCAGCGTATTGATATCAATGGAAACCAATTGATCGTGAATTTGTTCTAAAACCGGGTCGTTCAATTGGAAAAAGCTCAATTGCATATCGGATGCATTTCCTGCCTGAACGACGACGTCTTTTACGGATTGAACTTCGCTCGAGCGGTGATTCAATTCCAGTTGTTCCAGCATTAATTCTGCTCTTTGAACCACTTTTGCCGGCATTCCGGCCAATTTTGCCACATGAATTCCGAAGCTGTGCTCGCTTCCGCCTTCTACTAATTTTCGAAGGAAGATGATTTTTTGCCCGACTTCTTTCACGCTCACGTTGTAATTGTGAATGCGTGGAAACTGAACGGCCATTTCATTCAATTCGTGGTAATGTGTTGCAAATAACGTTTTTCCTTTTGCCTGCGGAAATTCGTGAATGTATTCGGCAATTGCCCAGGCGATGGAAATTCCGTCGTAGGTACTTGTACCACGGCCAATTTCATCCAACAGGATCAAACTCCGTTCGGAAAGATTGTTCAAAATGCTCGAAGTTTCATTCATTTCCACCATGAAAGTCGATTCTCCCGAAGAAATATTATCCGATGCCCCGACACGTGTAAAGACTTTGTCTACAATTCCGAGAATGGCTGTATCGGCCGGAATAAAACTTCCCATCTGAGCCATCAGAACGATCAGAGCCGTTTGGCGAAGAAGTGCACTTTTTCCCGACATGTTCGGCCCGGTGATCATGATGATTTGTTGTTCATCTTTATCGAGATAAACGTCATTCGGAACATAATTTTCACCCGGTTTCAATTGTCCTTCGATTACGGGATGTCTTCCGTTTTTGATATCAATCACAAAACTGTCGTTTACCGTTGGTTTTGCGTAGTTGTTTTTTGTAGCAATTTCTGCAAAACCGGTCAAGCAGTCCAATTGTGCGATGAGGTAAGCATTTCGCTGAATTTCTCCGACGAAAGCTGCCAGTTTTTGAATCAGTTCAAGGTATAATTGGGCTTCAATGGCAGCAATTTTATCTTCTGCTCCAAGGATTTTGGTTTCGTATTCTTTTAATTCCGGAGTGATGTAGCGTTCCGCACTTACCAATGTTTGCTTGCGGATCCATTCTTCCGGAACCTTGTCTTTATGGGTATTTCGAACTTCCAGGTAATAACCGAACACATTGTTGAAAGCAATTTTCAAACTTGGAATTCCTGTTTTTTCAGATTCGCGCTCCTGCATGGCTTCCAGGTAATCTTTCCCACTTTCGGAGATTGCACGCAATTCATCCAGTTCTGCATGAACCCCATCTGCGATGACAGGTCCTTTTCCAAGCAAAACAGCAGGATCTTTCTGAAGGAATTTCTCCACCAGAAGAATGAAATCTTCGCACGGCTCGATGCGTTTTGATAATTGCTGTAACAAGTCGCTTTCACTGTGCGAACAAGCATCGCGTAAGGGCGACATGTGTTCCAGAATACGCGACAAAGCGCGCAGTTCTTTCGGGTGAATCCGTGCAACGGCTACTTTCGAGATCAAACGTTCCATATCACCGATTTCACTCAGTTCGTGGTCGATTTCTGCCCGAAGCGCATGTTTTTGAGTCAAATCAGCTACTGCATCAATACGGAGGTTGATTTGCTCGGTATTTTTGAGCGGCATCACGATCCAGCGCTTCAACAAGCGATCGCCCATCGGGGTTTTCGTTCCGTTGATCACATCGAAAAGTGTTTTTCCACCGTCGTTCAAAGGAGAAATCAATTCGAGGTTCCGGATGGTGAAACGATCCAGCCAAACGAATTTTTCTTCTTCGATGCGTTGAATTTGCGTAATGTGTCCGAGCTTGTCGTGCTGGGTTTCGCCCAAATAATGCAAAATCGCTCCTGCGGCAACAATTCCGTATTCGAGGTTGTCAACCCCGAAACCTTTCAATGAATTGGTTTGAAAATGAGAGGTGAGTCTTTCTTTTCCGAAATCGGAAGTGAAAACCCAGTCTTCCAGGCGGAACGTATAATATTTTGTACCGAAAAGTTCCTGGAACAATTGGTTCTTGTTTTTCTGGAAAATGATTTCGCTGGGCTCAAAACCCTGAATCAATTTATTGAGGTATTCGGTATTTCCCTGGGCTGTAAAAAATTCCCCGGTCGTTACATCGAGAAAAGCGATTCCGTGAGTTTCCTTTCCGAAGTGAACGGCTGCAAGGAAATTGTTTTGATGTCCGTCGAGAATTTTATCACTGAAAGCAATTCCGGGAGTGACCAATTCCGTTACGCCGCGCTTGACGATTGTTTTGGTCATTTTCGGATCTTCCAGCTGATCGCAGATCGCTACGCGATGTCCGGCGCGAACCAGTTTGGGAAGATACGATTCCAGTGAATGATGTGGAAATCCTGCCAATTCGATTTCGGAAGGAGAACCGGCTCCGCGTTTGGTGAGAACGATACCGAGTGTTTTTGAAGCGGTAACGGCATCTTCCCCGAAAGTTTCGTAAAAATCCCCGACACGGAAGAGCAACAAAGCTTGCGGATGTTTCGCTTTAATTTGATTGTATTGCTTCATCAAGGGCGTTTCCGCCGGATCTTTTTCTTTTTTTGACACGGATTCTCTGATTATCGTAGACTTCAAATTTACAATCAAAGTCAGACGGACGAACATTTTTACAGTTGATAGTTTTCAACAGTTGTTGGTATCTGCTCTGAAAATAATGTCCGAAACGATTTTCTTAGAAAGAGCCGGCAAGAAAAGCAAGCAAAACGAAAAGGCCTCCTAAAGTGATTGTCACCATGGAAGCAATTAGTCCGAAATAACCAAAGAAGTTCCTGCGGTATCGTTCTTTGTTTCTGCGGTACCGGATCACGGAAATAATTCCGAAGACCAGTGCTAAAACGAGTAGAAATGCTGCTGCGATCACGACATATCCCGAATTAAATGCGAGAATTCCCATCAATGTGAAAACAATGGACGCGAAATACATGCTAAAAGACATCACTCCGAATAATTCGACTTCTTTTGCATCGCTTTCGTCCATGTCTGTTTGGTTTGGAGTCTTTTTTTGGTGATCGCTTGGATCTTGTTCTATTCTTTCCGGTTCCGGAAGTTTTTCTGTTGAGGTAACGGAGTTGCTTTTACTTGTTGCGGGCGATTCATTTCCTTCCGGCTTTTCAATGACTGTTTTTTCAACAGGTAATAGCGAATCATTTTCAGAAAACATAGTTGCTTTTTCCTTCGTTTGCGCCTGTTCCGGGCTTGATTCGATGAGTGAAACCGACGTTTCAGACGGGATGCTTTTTGGTGTTTTCTTCTTCCATTCAAGATGATATCCCTTCTGGAAAACCCGTTTTTCGATGGTGCAGTTTGTGAGTAGTATGATTCCCGGAATCAATACAAAATAGTAGATTGATTTAGCTTTCATGTGATTCAAGATTGAATCCGAATATAATTAAATTTGTGCGATGAATCGAAAATTGAAATTGTGGGAGCTTGATCGTGTGGACGAGCAGACGTTTAAACAACAGGAGAAATTCCCGTTGATCATTGTTTTGAATGACATCCGGAGTTTGAACAATATCGGTTCTTTTTTTCGTACGGCAGACGCTTTTAATGTGGAGAAAATCTATCTCTGTGGAATAACGGCACAGCCGCCACATCGTGAAATTCATAAAACGGCATTGGGGGCAACAGAAACGATTGATTGGGAGTACCGGAAGGATATCCATGAGCTGGTTTCGGAATTGAAGAACGCAGGAATAGCGGTTTGCAGTATTGAACAGGCTGAAAAAACGGTTCTTCTTCATGAAATTCCTTCGTTGAAAGAAACCAAATTTGCCCTGGTTTTCGGAAATGAAGTGGATGGAGTGGATCAATCGGTCATCGATTCATCGGATTATATTCTCGAAATCCCACAATTCGGAACCAAGCACAGTTTGAATGTTTCGGTTTGTGCAGGAATCGTACTATGGGAATTTGCCAAAAAGTTTATCAGCGCTTAAGGTTCTTCAAAGGGTTCGTTCAGGGAATAAACGATCGGGTTGTCTTTTCGGTAGATTACCTGGAAGGACAAAATTTGCAAGGGTTTTCTGTCGCGATTCCAGATGTAAGTACTCAGGAATGGTTTGTCGAAATGTTTGTACTTCAAATCAATGAATTTCATGGATTGAATCAGCGTAATCGTGCTGTCCGAACGATTCAGAACACCATTTTTCACTTCACTCGCTTTGAATTGAATGACAGAATCGCCCGACTGAGCAGTTAGGATCAATAATGGATTCTGATCGAAATCAGAAAGTTTCAGCTTCACAACCACATCTACCAAATCTGATGGTTTTTTGATTAGTTCCGATAAAGGCTTAGAATAACCGGGTCCCCATTCTTCATCCTGGTTGAAATGATAGGAATTGTTATACCATTTGCTGGGATCGTAACCATTAAATAATTCGTGATTTTTCGAGAGATCGGCCAGTGCTTTTTCACTTGGAGAACCTTTTGCAGCTAAAAGCGTGGAAGCAGAAAAGTAATTTCGCTGCCAGATAATACGCGGGTATTTTGAAAGAATAATGGACCGGTAATTTGCCGGCATCAGGGATGTTGAACCCAGGTAAACGCGATCGAATTTCTCAAAATTGTCGTTCAGCAGGGAGATCAATCGCGTCTCTGTAAATTCCGGGTTGTTGATAAACAAATAGGATTTTGGAATATCTAGGTTCTGGCGTTTCTGGTAAAAACGTGTTTTAGGTTCATCCGTAAAGAGAAGGGTCAGTGTTTTCGGATTTTCTTTGTTTGCATCGTGCGCATCCGTCACGAATTGTTTGAAAATCGGGACATAGAAAATGGAATAATACTTTCTGCTGAAAATCAGGGTGCTGATTAAACCAATGCAGATACAGCCTACAAAAACGGTGTTGACAATTTCGGATTGCTCTTTGATCCATCCGAAAATGAAAATAAGTAAAAATGGAAATACAAAAATGAGAACGGAATATTGCAACACTGCTGAGCCGTAAATAGAGTAGAAATAAGCGATGAAATAAACGGAGAAAAACAAAGCTCCTGAGAAATAAAGCGGTTTCCGTTGTTTGGGCGTTTTTTTACCGTACGCCCTGCTGTAGAGCCAGATTCCGGAAAGTAAAACGACCAATGAAATGGAAAAATGACAGACATAAAATAGGTAATGAAACAAGAAGTCGGATTCGGGTTTTCCGAGCCATTCACCAACTCCGCCATCGCCCAATTGTTTGAGGAAAATGTTTAAATGCGGCAGATAAGCTGCAACGGCAATGGCGCATAAAATCAAGTATCTCCAAAGGTGTTTTTTTCCAACAAAAAATAGTCCCATCAATCCGACCAGGGCGCAGGTAAGCAGGCTGAAATGATGATTGTAGGAACAAAGAATAATTGCAAGAACAACGTAAAACTGGTGTTTCAGGCGGTAGTTTTTATAGAAAACCAGTTCGCTCCAGTGATAAACTAATAACAAGGTGAAGAACAATCCGCTGGTATAAGGCCGGATGATTTGGCTGAATAGAATCGTATATTCTGAACAGGCAATGATAGATGCTACGATCAAAGCGGCTGTTTTGTTCGACCAGCGCAAACCGATTTTGTAGGCCAGGTAGACACTTCCGATTCCGGTAAGAATAAAAGGAAGTTTCACAATCCATTCGGAATAGCCGAAAATTCCGGTCCAGTAATAAAGAAAAACTTGGATGAGTGCCGGATGCGTGTCACCGTATTTGACTCCGAAATTGATCAGGTCGTGAAGATTATTGAAATCCGTGCGGACCAATGCGCTCAATTCGTCGTGCATGTAAGGGATTTCTGTCCAATTGTAAAGCCGGAGAATTGCTGCAATGACCAGGATCAGAACAAGGAGCAGGTTTTGCTTTATTTTTTGAAAAAACAGATTGATTTTTGATTGAATCATGGATAACCCTTTCAAGCAAAGGTAATAAAGCTGTTGAAACCGGAAAGGAAAAACTGAATGTGACTTTGTGCTTGTCTGGAGCTCAAAATTGCCGGTTTGCAATATTGCGAACCGGCCTGTTGTGAAAGGGGGGAGAGCGGAAATGCGCCTGGTGATGATTTTTCAGAAAGGTCCGGTGATCATTTCAGTTGTGCCTGAAACGTCAATTTGCCAATTTGCCTGTTTGCCATTTGGCAAACAGTAGTTTTCATGATGCAAAAATTGTTAATAGCCAATATTAAAATGATTAATTCTCTCCGGGAGCGGGTAGTTCCCGGATTCGTTTTCACGCTTCCTTCAACAAAAAGAAAGCCTTCAGGAGTCAACCCATTTTACCTCGTTTTAGCGATAAAAATCTGGCAAACAATCGTTATTTTTGCAACACTTTTTATAGAAATAATGATTGAAACAGATATAATAATAATTGGTGCAGGTCCGGTTGGACTTTTCACCGTTTTCGAAGCAGGGTTATTGAAGTTACACTGCCATTTAATAGATTCATTACCGCAGCCGGGTGGACAATGTTCGGAGATTTATCCGAAAAAACCCATTTACGATATTCCGGGATTCCCGTCAGTTTTGGCAGGTGATCTGGTTGATAACCTGATGGAGCAGGCTGCGCCGTTTAAACCGGGATTTACCTTGGGTGAAGCGGCAATGACGATTGATAAAACGGAAGACAACAAGTTTATCGTAACAACCGTTAAAGGAACAAAACATTTGGCCCCGATCGTAATGATTGCGGGAGGTTTGGGAGTTTTTGAACCGCGTAAACCACCGATTTCGAACATTACGGATTTCGAGGACAAAGGAGTGGAATACATCATCAAAGATCCGGAATTCTACCGCGGGAAACGCTGTGTGATTGCCGGAGGAGGTGATTCTGCATTGGATTGGTCGATCTTCCTTGCTGAAAAGAAAATTGCAAAAGAAGTGGTTTTAGTACACCGAAGTGCATCTTTCCGCGGACATTTGGATTCTGTTCAGAAAGTGATTGATATGGCTGGAAGCGGTCAGATTACGTTGATCACCGAAGCAGAAGTCGTTGGTTTGGACGGAACGGATTCATTGACTCACGTGAAAATTCAACACAACACACAAGGAGAAATTTTGCGTGAAACGGATCATTTCATTCCGTTGTTCGGATTGAAGCCTTCACTGGGACCCATTGCAGATTGGGGATTGGAAATCGAAAAGAATGCGATCAAAGTTAATACACTGGATTATTCTACGAATATTCCCGGAATCTATGCAATCGGTGACGTAAATACATATGAAAACAAACTGAAGTTGATTCTGTGTGGATTCCACGAAGGAACACTGGCAGTTCAGTCTGCATTTGCACGCATTCACCCGGATAAGAAAAACATTCTGAAGTACACAACCGTAAACGGAGTACAAGGATTTTAAGCTGAAAGGATATTCAGTAAAGAGTGGGGACGTGATGCATCGCGTCCCCACTCTTTTTATGGAACAATTTTTGGTGTTATCAAACGTTAAAAATAAAAAGAGCTGCTAAACCTTTGGTTGTTTTGTAGTTCTTATAATCAGGAATATTAAATCTCAACATATGAAAATCGTTATCGCAACTGCATTATTTATCAGTACGGGTTATTTGGCAAATGCTCAAACCCTGGGGAAAGTGCTTTCAAAAGGAAAAGAACAATTGTCTACAACACCGGGAAAAGGTTCCTTAACAAACGACGAAGTAGTCAGCGGTTTGCGGGAAGCCTTGACAACCGGTGCAAAATCGGCAGCAAGTTCTGCAGGTTTAACAGACGGTTTTTACAAGAATCAAAAGATCTTTATTCCATGGCCGGCTGAGGCGAATGAAATGAAAGATAAGTTAGTAAAGTTAGGAATGCAAAGTCAGGTTACACAATTCGAAGAATCTGTGAATCGTGCGGCTGAAGAGGCAGCGAAAAGTGCTTACGATGTATTTGCAGCGGCAATTACCGGGATGACAGTTGGTGATGGTTTTGCGATCCTGAATGGAAGTGATACGGCAGCAACACATTATTTGCGTGAAAAAACAACAGCTACATTGACAGAGAAATTCAAACCGATTGTAAAAACGGCAATGGACAAAGTGCGTGTAACGGAATACTGGAATCCCCTGGTAACAAAATACAATAAGATACCGCTGGTAACCAAACAGAATCCGGATTTGGAAGCTTATGTAACGGCTAAGGCAATTGATGGTTTGATGTTGCTGATTAGCGAGCAGGAAGCGAAGATCCGTAAAGATCCGGCGGCACAGGTAACAGCTTTGCTTCAGAAAGTATTTGGAAAAAAATAAGAATCCAATGAAACAGCCTGAGAAAGAATCTTTTCTATAACTGTTTTCCGTAATTTTGTAAAGCGATCGTTTTGGTCGCTTTTTTTGTAGTTTTATATGTAGAAAAAGGGGAAGAAAACAGTTCAGACTTATCCCATGATAACAATTGAACTTTTTTACTTTTAAATAAAGAAACCAATGAAAAGTATTACAGTTACAGAATTGAAGTCCTGGATGGATTCAAACGAAGATTTCCAATTGATCGACGTGCGTGAGCCTTATGAAAATGATATTTGCACGTTAAGCGGAGTATTGATTCCGATGAATAATGTTCCTGCTGAATTCGGACAAATTGATCAAAATAAAAAAGTAGTGGTTCATTGCCGTTCCGGAAAACGAAGTGCGAATGTGATTCAATTCCTGGAGCAGCAGCACGGTTACACCAACTTATACAATCTGGAAGGCGGAATTCTTGCATGGATCGCAGAAGTAGATCCTTCTATGGAAGCTTATTAATGTAAAATTGAAAATGGATAATTGAAAAGTCAGAATTTCCTCGGATAAAATAGATGAAAAGCTTTTCAATTTTCCCATTTTCCATTCTCAATTATAGTTGAATCGCAAAACAATTAATACCGTTATTATTCTCGGGATACTTTCATTATTGAGTGTCCTGAGCATTCAATTGTTCTGGATTCACAAAACAACAGAAGCGCAGCGGATTACCGTTCAGATTCAGGCGCGTGAAGATAGCTTGAACCTGAAACAATTTTCGGAGCGGGCACATATTGCTTTGAGAGATGTTCTCAAGGAACTCAATACGCACGATGATATCAGTGCCAATTTGTACGGAGCAGTAAAACAGATTCGCTCGAATTATTTTTCGGTAGATATTGAAGAAGAGTTGCATCCTTATTACCTGGAGCAATTACTTAAAAGGGAATTTGATAATCAGAGTCTGAACCAGGACTTTGTTTACGGAATTTACGATTGTTATTCCGATTCGATTGTCTTCGGAAACATGATCAAGTACACGAAAGATTCTTCTTATTCCGTTGCTGCGAATGATTCGATCAGGAAAACTTCTAACCAACTGAAATGGAAAAACGACGGTCATTATTTTACGGTGCTTTTTCCAAAGGTCAGATCTTCCTCTATCGATATTGAGAAAACAAACGTTTCTCCCTGGGTTTACCTTTTCGTGATCTTGTTGTTGCTCTTCCTGTTCTTCTTATTTACACTGAATGTGATCTTGAAGCAAAAGCGTTTGTCGGAAGTGAAAACCGATTTTATCAACAACATGACGCATGAACTTAAAACACCGATTTCAACGATTGGTCTTTCAAGTGAACTGCTTCTGCGGGGAGATTTTAAAGAAGACCCGGATCGTTTGAAGCGCTATGCCGAAATTATTTACAAGGAAAATAAACGGCTTGAAAACCAGGTGGAGCGCGTTTTGAATGTCGCGAAGCTGGATAAGGAGAAATTGGCCTTGAAAAAAGAATCCTGTTCGATTCATGATTTGATTCTGGAAGCAAAAGATAGTTTTGACATCAACCAAACAGACCAGGGAGGAGAAATTGATTTGGTTCTGGATGCGGAAAAAGATGTGTTGATGGTAGATGAGGTTCATATCACGAATGTCATTTACAACCTGCTCGATAATGCGGTGAAATATTGCAATGTAGTTCCGCAAATCGTCATTCGAACCTGGAATGACTCGCAATCGTTCTATTTATCGATCTCAGATAACGGAATCGGGATGAAACGGGATGATATCAAAATGATCTTCGATAAATTCTATCGGGTTCCTACCGGAAATGTGCACGATGTGAAAGGATTCGGACTTGGTTTGTATTATGTGAAGCTGATCGTGGAAGAGCATGGCGGAACCATTCAGGTGAAAAGCCAGCCGGGAAAAGGAACTACTTTCCTGATTAAATTCCCGTTGAAGTAAGAGCCAGCTATAGCTGGTGAAGACTGAGGCTCCGTCTCACAAGACGTAAAAGCCGAAGGATAGCTAAATCCGTCTGAGTAGAAAACCTGTAAGGCATATTCTGAAGGAAAAACAAGCTATCTTTGTACTATGCAAGGGCTTATTCATCGCATTTTTTCGATCCACACAGAAGCGGATTTCAACAAGTGTGCACTGGAAGTATATCGTTTCCAAAAAGAGCACGTTCCGGTTTACAAAACATACCTGGAATTAATCCGCCGTCCGGAACCAACGCATTATTCCGAAATTCCACATTTACCGATTGCTTTTTTCAAAACACATCAGATTCTTGCTGAGGGAAAAGACGTGGAACAGGTTTTCAAAAGCAGCGGAACAACCGGGATGGTTCGCAGCACACATTTTGTGGCGGATTTGTCTCTTTATGAACGCTCTTTTGTCCCGACTTACGAACAATTTCTCGGGAAACTGGAAGATCAGATCATTTATGCCCTGTTGCCGAATTATGTTTCACAGGGAGAATCGAGTTTGGTTTACATGGTCGATAAACTGATTGCAAAAACCAATCACGCATTATCCGGTTATTACCTGGATAGTTCTGAAAACTTACTGAAAGCAATTGCGGAAGGCCGAAAAACCGGAAAAAAACTCGTGTTGTTTGGTGTTTCTTATGCCTTGCTCGATTTGGCGGAACTAACACCTGATTTGCACGATGTAACGGTTATCGAAACCGGGGGAATGAAAGGAAAGCGAAAAGAAATGACCAAAGAAGAAATGCATCAGGAATTGATTGCAGGATTTGGTTGTGAATACATTGCTTCCGAATATGGAATGTGTGAATTGCTTTCCCAGGCCTACAGCGACAAAAACGGGTTGTTTGAATTACCTGTGTGGATGAGAATCTCATTGCGGGAAGTCAATGATCCTTTTGAACGTCTGACCAACGAAAAAACAGGCGGAGTGAATGTAACGGATCTGGCGAACCTGTATTCCTGTGCTTTTATCGAAACGCAGGATTTAGGTCGGATGGAAGACGGGAAACTTCGTTTGATGGGGCGCTTTGACCACTCAGATATTCGCGGGTGCAATTTGCTGGTCGGGAATTAACTTTAAAGAATTACGAATTACGAATTACGAATTACGAATTACGAATTACGAATTACGAATGAATTGTTTTTTTAGGGAAGTTTTCCTAATTGGGAATTCGGCATGCGTAATTGACCATAGTTTCGTATTTTTGAATAACAGTCATTTACACTTAAATGGATTCAAGCATTCATCATATCATCCGCACACGTTCCAACGAATTATTTGATAAAGTCAAAGGATATCGGGAGCACATGCATCGTTTTCCCGAATTGTCGTATGCGGAATACAATACGATGAGCTTTGTTGCGCAGCAACTGGAGAAAATCGGAATTCCATATCAAAAGGAAGTGGCCGGAACCGGTCTTTTGGGTGTAATCCGCTCCAAAAAACACAAGGAAAACACTTCCTGTATCGGTTTGCGCTCGGAACTGGATGCTTTGCCGATTACAGAACAAAATAATTGTGCCTACAAATCCACGAATGAAGGAGTGATGCATGCCTGCGGACACGATGTGCATACCGCAATTTTGCTTGGAGCGGCTGAGATTATATGGGAAAACAGAGAGCTGCTGGAACATCCGGTGAAGTTGTTTTTTCAGCCGGGAGAAGAGAAAAATCCGGGCGGAGCTTCGTTAATGATTGCTGACGGAGCATTGAAAAATCCACCGGTTCATGAAATGTATGCATTGCATGTGTTTCCGGAAATGGAAGTCGGGAATGTCGGGTTCAGACCGGGTTTGTATATGGCTTCCTGTGATGAAATTTATATTACGATTAACGGAAAAGGTGGTCATGGTGCAACACCGCATCAAACGATCGACCCGATTATGATCGGAGCACAACTGCTTACCGGATTGCAACAAATTGTGAGCCGGAAATGCGATCCGAAAGTTCCCTGCGTTTTGTCTTTCGGGCATTTTGAAGCACTTGGAGCAACGAATATCATTCCGGAAAAGGCCATTCTGAAAGGAACTTTCCGGACCATGAATGAAGCATGGAGAAAAGAAGCGCTCGAAATGATTGCCGGACATGTTCACGCAACCTGTCAGCAATTCGGAGCTTCGGCAGATTTGGAAATTTCAAAAGGATATCCGTATTTGGAAAATGATCCTGTTTTGACCGAGAAAATGGTTCACAGAAGTGAAAAATTCTTTGGGAAAAGTAGCGTGGAAGCATTACCGATCCGCCTGACATCCGAAGATTTTTCATTTTATGCACAGGAAATTCCGGTGTGTTTCTTCCGTCTGGGAGTTCGGAATGAAGATTTAGGCATTATTTATGGAGTGCATCACCCGAAATTTGATATTGACAGTAAAGCATTGATTGTTGGAATGCAGGCAATGTGTTTAGCAGCATTTGAATCATAGCCTATGAAAAATTGGTTGTTTTTTATCCTGGTTTCTTTTTTAATCGTTTCGTGCGGAGGCGAAAAAGAAGTACATGAAACAGAGGTGTATCAGATCCGGTCGATCGGAACACTTTCTACCACGGAATACACGCTTGGAAAAATCATTAAATGGAATGATGAAGGAGAATGGTATAAGTTTGGTGACCGGAAAATTCTGTTGAGTTGCAAGGCTACAGTGAAAGCCGGAGTGAATCTGAATGCAATCAAAGATTCCGATATTGAAGTAAAAGGAAAAAAAATCACCATTCAGCTTCCGCCCCCTGAAATTGTTTCTTTTGAAATGGATCCGGATTTGATCCGGACAGAAATGACCGAAGTGAACGGATTCCGGTCAAACTTCTCGCAGGAAGATAAAGCAAAAGCCCTGCAAAAAGGAGAAGAATCTATTCGGAAAGATTTGAAAAAACTGAATATTTTAGACGAAGCAGAACGCAACGCCAAAACATTTCTTGTTGATTTTTACAAGAACCAGGGATTTGAACAAGTAATGATACATGAGACGCCAAAGGATAAAAGAAATACGAACACTGATCGTTAGATTGGCTTTGATTGCACTTATAGTATTTGCCGGATACTGGATCTATAAGTTGTTTTTCAAAGCAGAATCTAAAGATGAAATTGTGTTGGACGAAACGCCGTTAAAGGTGGAGCAGATTCGTTCTATTTTGCAATTGAACACCCTGAAATTCCAGGATGAAGCGGTTGTTGATACGGTTGAGTATTATAAAACCGGTAGCGAATTATTTGTAGGCTCTCTGAATAAAATGCTGGATGTGGATCAGATGAAACATGGTTTGAGTGGCGACGGAGTGAAAAGACGCCTGACATTGATCATGAAAGGAGAATTGCTCTACGGGGTAGATTTGCAGCGAAAAGATTTTCAGTTTGTATCGAAAGAAGATTCCCTGATCATACTCATTCCTAAACCCGAATTACTTTCAATTGCACTTAATCCGAAAGGAACAGAAGTGTATATCGAAAATGGGGAATGGAAAGATTACGAGCGTATGTCTTTGCAGCGCAAAGCCAGAAACAAGATGATTGCTTCCGGAAACAGGCTGAAATTGTCGGAACGTGCGAAGGCTCCTTTGGAGAAAGCACTCAGAGCGCTGGTGAAAACAGATAAAGTATTAATCATCAAATTCGAACAATAAATGAGAAGTGTTTTAGGAATTTTTGTTGCTGTTTTAAGCATTTCTCTTTCTTTTTCACAGGCTGATTCGAGTAAACTGCAATTCGTGTTTGTGGGTGATATTATGCAGCACGGCGGACAAATTGCCGGAGCGTACAATGCAAAGAAAGATGCGTATGATTACCGTGATTGTTTTCAATTCGTAAAACCACTTATCCAAAAAGGAGATATTTCGATTGCCAACCTGGAAGTCACACATGCCGGAAAACCCTATAAAGGTTATCCGCAGTTTTCGGCTCCCCCGGAATTATCTGAAAGTTTGGTGGATGCCGGGTTCAATGTCATCATTACGGCAAATAATCACAGTTGTGACGGCGGTGCAAAAGGAGTTGTCAAAACACTGGATGTACTGGATCGCCTGGGGGTGCAGCATACCGGAACGTTTCGAAACAAAGAGGAGCGAAACAAGCATTATCCTTTGCTGGTAAATAAGAACGGGTTCCGGGTTGTGATCATGAATTATACTTACGGAACAAATGGTTTGTCGGTTGCAGCTCCTTTGATCATCAATTACATTGACAGTGCGGTGATGCTGGCTGATTTTAAAAAGGCCCGTGAAATGAACCCGGATCTGATTG
>NZ_JASLCN010000263.1 GCF_030151805.1 Fluviicola sp. | reverse complement strand
TTTAAATACGTCTTGCGGAAGAATACATGGTCCTGCGCCAAAATTGTGTTTTTTCATGATTTGATTTTTTTTGCTCTCTATTTGGAAGTCCACAAATTTCGAGATTTTTGAACGAAAAGAGAAGCATTTTTATTTAAATTATTTCACAAAAAAAGCCCCGCCAACAGGCAGAGCTTTTAATATGTTGAAGGATTATTCATTTAATTATTCTTCAGATTTTTTTGTTGTTTTAGCTGCAGGCTTTTTTGCTGCTGGTTTTTTCTCAGCTGCAGGTTTTGCTGCTGTTTTCTTTACTGCCGGTTTTTTCTCATCAGCACCTTCTTTTTTTGCAGCCGCTGGTCTGGCAGTCGTAGTTGCTTTTTTTCTTTTACGGGTATTACCATAGGAACCGTTTACACGTTTTCCTTTTGCCGTCTTGATATCACCTTTTCCCATAATAGTTTTCTGTTTTTAGTTCGAAAAGTCATACAAATATAACTTTCTCTGCGAGTTAGAATTCAAAAAAAATGTAAAAGTTTACACTCCGATTCTCTTCTGCACGCTATGACAGGAATAACTGCGAATCAACTATTTCGCCAAACGTTTTTCCAGTTCTTTTCTCACAACGTCTCCGTTTCGCATGTAACGCTGACACCATTTGAGTTTCACATCAACCTGGTCTTCTTCTGACAGCTTCCAGTCTTTGTCTGATTCCAATAAACGTTGTCTTAAGGCTTGTAATGTCAATGCTACAGAAACGGAAACATTGAAACTTTCCGTAAAACCAACCATGGGAATAGAAACGTTGTAGTCCGCAATTTCGCGTATTTCATCCGAAATACCTTCCCACTCCGTTCCGAAAGAAAGTGCAAGCGGTTGATCCAGGGGAACGTCAAAAATGGAAAGTTCCGCATCCGGAGTCAAAGCGGCAATTTTATATCCTTTGGATTTTAATTTGGAAACGGCATCCAAAAGTGGAGCCGGGCCTTCATTGTAGTTGTATAAGTCGACCCATCTTCCGGCGCCACGGGCAATATCGCGTTGCACTTTGTATTGGTTTTTACTCTCAATCACGTGCAATTCCTGAATTCCGAAACAGTCGCAGCTTCTTAAAACGGCACTGGCATTGTGTTCCTGATAGATTTCCTCCAACAAAACCGTCAGATAACGTGTTCTTTTGGCAGCAACCTGGTCAAATAATTCACCCTTCACAGCAGGGATCAATTCGTAAAATGCCTGAAGCAATTCGTTTTTCATGGCGTAAAGCTAGTGATTTCTCCATAATTCACTGTTTAACGCCTCTTTGTTAAAGCAATTCCAGTTCAATCACACAACTATTAGATATGAATATAGAGCATAGACATTCCCGTTTTATTTCAGGCATCAAGTATAAATAAGCCATCTTTCAGACATAGATATAGCATAGATATAGCATAGATATAGCATAGATATAGCGATGATTGTACCTATTTTAAACAAAGTAAATCAATTATAAACAGCATAGTTTTCCAACAACTAATCACGATCACCCAATTCGTATCCCGATTTCTATCGGGGCGGCATTCGTAATTCGGCATTCGTAACTATTTCTAATTGCCCAAAAAGCACCCTCACTTCTTTTTAGAAATAAAAGGTGCTTTCTTATCTTTGCTTATGTTTGAATTATTCTTACCCGGTTTACCCGTTATTTTTCAACTCTGTTTTCCGATTCGACCGCCACAAAGCCAAAAGGGCTCGAAATCGCTGATGGTGCAACTGTAAAATATGAAGTAATTTCCGGTTCGAAATAATGCGGTTTATTTCAGCACTTTGATTGATTGTGTTTGGTAGTTGTTTCCGGTAATCGTTACAAAATACACTCCGCCGGGAAGCGACTCCAGGTTTTGAAATGTGATCACAGCCTGTTTCTTGATCAATGGATCAGTAATCCGGGTTGAGATGATTTTCCCCAAAGCATCTGTCAACGTAAAGCTGAATTCATCGTCTGAAGAAAAATTTTTCCGGATGATTGCCAGTTCATTGGTGAAAGGAACCGGAGAAACCTGAAAATTTCCCGTTTGATTCTCACTCAAAGACGCGGTGGTATTTTCAACATATGTTCGCAGCAATTCACGCACAACAGGCAGCAAAGTCCAGGAGTTTTTATCGTTGTCGTTTGTAAAAACGGTAATGCTTTGATCAAATTCCGGGAAATACCAGGAAGATGCATGATAAGCCAAATCGCCACCATGACCGTAAGCTTCATAGCCTAAAAAATGTGTTTGATTTTTCATTAGCCCAAGCCCGTATTTCCCTCCCTGAGATGCCGGAGCGAGCACGGTTGTTTTGGCTTCAGCCATCATGGTTGTTGAAAGTAAATCTCCGCGCATGTAAGACCGCATCCATTGGGTGCAATCTGTTGGAGTGGAGAAATATCCTCCGGCAGCACCGGCAGTTGAATTGAGAGACAAATAACTCATGTAGAAGCTGTCAGCATCGTCTAAAACACCATCACCCGTAATGTCAAGCCACAAATGAGCAACAGGCGAATTCAGAGTTTCAAACGAAGGAATAGCGAATGAATTTAACTGTAGCGGATCAAAGAAGCGGTTGCGTAATTCGGTGTAAAAAGGATTTCCGGTTGCTTCCCGGATAATCATACTCAACAGGAAATAATTCGTATTCGAATAAGACCAGGAAGTGCCGGGCGCAAATAATGGCGGCGAAATGAAGCGGTCGATCAGTTCTTCCGGGGTCCAGATGCGTGAGATGTCTGCCAGAAGAGAATCCTGGTTGTGCGGATGACTCAAGACATCGTAAATTCCGCTGGTGTGATTCAGCAATTGCCGGATTGTGATATTGCTATCGATATAAGGAACCGTTGGAAGCCATTCGTGTAAACTATCGTCTAAATTCAGCAGGTGTTCATCAGCCAGTTGTAAAACGCATGCTGATGTAATGGTTTTCGTCACACTTCCGATGAGATATGCATCGTTCGGAGTGACGTTCGTAGCTGGTAAAGCAGCAGAAATTCCATTTGCATGGGCCCAAATACTTCCGTCTGCTGTTTGGATGGCTGCGCTGAGAGATTTTGCTCCGAGAACTGTCCGCATACTATCGAGCGTATGTTGTAATTCCGTATCTAAGCCAGCTGATATTTGGGCATTCGCATTGCTTGTGTTTAAAAGCAAAAAAACACTAAAGCCGATGGTGTAGAATCTGTTCATAAATCTGATTTTTAAGATGATGAACTAAAGCTACCTGGATCAGACCCGATTCATTTGTCGAAACCTGCTAATTTAAGGGCAATTGAAAATTGAGAATGTAAAATTGAAAAGTTTTTGAGTCGTGTAAGTCTTTTCAATTCTCAATTATCCATACTCACTTTAATGTGCGTTTACCCGTTGTTTCTCTTCATCTGAAGCTCCGGATTGACGTGCGTTAAGTGCTTTTCCTTTGCTGAACCTGTAAGAAAAACTCACCGTAAGAACCCGTGTGTCCAAACGACTTTTCCAGTTTGCTTTGGAATTTGCAATATTCCGAATGTCTCCTCCAGGTTGATTGGTATACACAATGTCCGAAATATTCAGCTTGACAGAACCTTTGTCTTTCAGGATTTTGTAAGCAAAACCGGCTCTCAGCTGACCAACCGGAATGGTTAAGAACTGACCGGATAAAATGCGTGTCTGATATGATCCGGCAAGTTCAGCCGAAAACTTGGAAGTGATGATGAATTTAAATGCCGGACCAACATACCAGTACCAGCGATTTTCGACTAAGGGCTGGTTGTAAATGGTCGTATTGTACCCGATGTTTTTCAATTCCGAATAATACTGAACGCCCCACCATTTGAAGATGTTGAATTCACCGCTTACGCTGATTCCATAAGCCGTTTGATTCCCATAATTCCCGGGTCTGCTGTAATAAATATTGTTTACCTGTTCGTTGGTTTCATTGATCAGGTTATGCACCAAACTGTAGTCAACAGTCGCGGAAAACACACTTTTGTATGAGTAAGTCAATTCGAAATTATAAGAGAAGGTCGGTTTCAAAAACGGGTTTCCTGCGTAATAGGTGTATGCATCCATCGGGTAAGTAAATGGATTCATATCCTGGTAATTCGGGTAGTCAATCCGTCTTCCGAATGAGAAACCGATCTGGTGGTGTTTCAAACTGTCCGGATTGTAGGAGAAATAAGCCGTTGGAAACAAACTGTTATACATGCGTGTAAAACTCGAATCAGCAACAAGCGGGTTCCCCAATTGATTTCCGTGCATTCGGATACTTTCAAAACGCAAACCGATCTGCATGGCAAATCTTCCCCATTCCTGCGCATAGTTCGCATAAGCCGCATTGTTGTTCTCATGGTAGAGAAAACGATTGGAAAAGGTATAATTCGGGGTTTGGGTTCCATTGGCCACATCGAAAAAATCGGCAGTATTGTCCGTGCTTACAAAAGCAGTTTTCACACCGAATTCCAAACGGTTGTTGTGTTTAAACGGATTCACGTAATCAATCTTTGCCGTTTTGATATCAATATCTGCCGGTAAAGAAGAGTAGAGGTCAAGAGAGTTCATGAGTGAACCATCTGTTGCGCGTGTCTTGTTATCCAGCGTTTGCGAATGATCGGATTTATAGCGGATGTAATCTGCGTTAATTGTCAGTTCTTTTCCTAAGCTGTCTATTTTCAGTGAATAATTGATGTTGGCGCTTCCGTTGTACCAAAGATTTTTGGAAACGGCGCGTGCCGAAACAAGTGCTGCAACAGAACTGTCTGACGCCAGGATATTGGCTGCGTTCGTTGTTTGCGTTAAAGAAGGATTGTGAAACCCTGAAAAAACAACGCCGATCGTTGATCTTTTGCTGACATACCAATCCATCCCGATTTTAGCGGTTTTTCCACCGTGTTCTCTTTTGATATAGGACTTTTGTAGAAATGCCGAACTGAATTGGTTGGCAGGAGTATAATAATAGCGGTTAATGGTCAGATCCTGGAACGAGTTATTCTGACTCCAACCCAAAGTAGTGAACAGGTTGATCTTATTCACGCGGTAGTTGAGACTAAAACTGTTATTCGTACGTAAATACCTTCCTTGTCCGTAACTTAAAGTAATTCCTCCGTTGAATCCTTTCTCTTTCAGTTTTTTCAGAATGATATTGATAATTCCCGCATTTCCGGAAGCATCATACCTGGCAGGCGGGTTGGTCATGATTTCAATGGAGGCAACCGAATTTGAAGGTAAAGAACGCAGGTAGGAGGCAAGATCTTCCTGTGACATATAAGTTGGTCTGTTATCAATAAAAACCTGCACACCCGATTTTCCTTTCAATGAGATATTTCCGTTGAAATCTACCGTAATACCGGGTGCTTTTTCCAACAGATCAAAGGCCGTTGTTCCCGTACCTCCAACAAGCGCATCGGGATTCACCACCACACGGTCAATTTTGCGTTCGATAAATGGTTTCTGATTGGTTATCACAACATCTTCCAACTCTGTGGAAGAAACAGTTAGAGGGATATCAGGAAATTGAATGAAACTGGAATCTGTTGTGATTTCGACAGGCTGACTAATAAACTTTTTATATCCTGTTTGGGCGATGATCAGAATAAAAATACCATTCTTTATTCCTTCAAACTCAAATTTTCCCGTTGAGTCTGAAATTGCGCCTTTTACGAGAGAAGAATCTGCTGCATGGCATAAGCGAATAATGGGAGGGAGCTGCGGATCAATCCCAACGACTTTACCTGTCACTGTTGAATGCTGAGCAGAAACAAACTGAAAAATGAAAAAAGAAAAAAAGAGGATAACGTAGTTGAAGCCTTTATTGATCATTGGGTTTGAATAATAGAACTGTAGTACAAAGATGCCCTAATTCAGGAAAGGTTGTTTGTCAAATACTGCAATTTTATGTAAACGTGTGAAATCAGGTGTTGGACGGTTGTCAAATCTTGACAGAAGCAGCGTACAATGTGGGAGAAAGGCCGAAATGCTTTTTAAACGCTTTACTGAATGAGTGAATGTCTGAAAATCCCATGGCAATGGCTACGTCAGAAACCGGATAGTCTGCTTTCAATAATTGAGACGCTTTGTTTAACCTGCTGGAAAGAACATATTGATAAGGCGTGCAGCCGATTGTTTGTTTAAACAAACGGAAAAAATGGTATTCCGACATGCCCGCAATTCGTGCAATCTGCTCAATGGTGATGGACTCCGTATAATTGGAATCAATGAATTCTTTTCCATTCAGAACACGTCGGCACAAATCTCTGCGCGTTTCCGGTTTGACGGACGGAATTGACTGAAGTTGTTTGAAAACCTCTAATTGATCCGCTACCAAACTTTCAGCGAGCTGAAAGAACAATTCGGGATTGATCTGGTGGCTTGAAAATACATGATTCGTAATGTGTTTGCTAATTTCCAGTAATTGTGTTCCCAGATGCGTGTGAGTGGAAGAATACTGGTTTTCGAGAAAGTGTTCGGTGTAAAAGAAACGCGATAATTCCGGATCCGGAACAGCGGTGTCAGGACTTCTAAGCGTGGCAAGGACTTCTGATACGAGTTCATTGGAGACATTTAAGCACAAACCTTTCACATTTTTACTGCTGTCGATTTCTACTTTTCCTTCTTTTTCTCCGTTCAGAAGCAGGTAAGATCCGGGGGTAACGCTGTACGACTTATTGTTGATCGTGTACCGTTCAATTCCGTCATGAACAAACTTGATTGCAAAACCCTGTGAGATGATGGGGCGGTCGAATTCTTTCAGAGAAGACAAATTAAAAATGTTTCCCTCACAACCAAATTTCACAATGGTTTGATCGTGATCGTAGAAGTAGGGATTTGCTTTACTCTGATTTGTCATCTGAATTCACATACAGGGTTCTCTAACACTGCCAATTTATAGAAATTTGAAACAGCTTGAATGGAAATGAGATACGATGTAGTGAAGTGTAGCAGTGAGCGAATAAAAGGTAGAGAATCTGAATTCAGGAGATTCTGAATTTCCGGATAGAGGCCACAAAAAAAATCCCTCCATCAATTGACGGAAGGATTTTTCTTTTTAAGAATATCGTTCTTAGTTAACTGCTTCAGATAAATCAGACCCAGCTTTGAAACGGATAACGTTCTTAGCTGCGATTTTGATTTCTTTTCCAGTTTGTGGGTTACGACCAGTTCTAGCTTCACGCTTAGAAACTGAGAAAGATCCGAATCCTACTAAAGAAATACGGTCTCCTTTTTTTAATGCTCCCGCTGTAGCACCTACAAATGCATCCAATGCTTTTTTAGCATCAGCCTTAGACAATCCTGCTTCAGAAGCAATCGCATCAATTAATTCTGCTTTGTTCATAGTTTGGTTTTTTTTGAATGATTTCTAATAATTAACACAACAAAAATATAGGAATATGCTTCTCTACCAAGGCTAAACACTAAAAAGCGTTGATTTTGTTGATAAATAAACGTATTTGTTGATAAACCTCCCTGTTTTTGGGCGTTTTCCGACCAATTTAGGATTTTCTTCGATGAAAATTACTCGAAAAAAATAGTCCATTCTGCTGCTGAATTCCCCACCAACCACTCTTTAGCGCTCATTTTTTTCTTTCCTTCCACCTGAAATTCGACGATTTCCAGCTTTTGGTCTTTTGTGTCAACGAACAATTGCGTTTTAGTTGAACTTAATTGAATGGTTCCATTTCCTTTTTCATCACTCAAACGTGTTTGAAACACTTTGACATTCTTGAGTTCTCCTTTGACATTTTTCCAGGTTGTCCATGCGGAAGGATACGGACATAAGCCCCGAACGAGGTTGTGGATCGTTTCGGGAGTTTCTGTCCACGTTATGTTAGTATTCTCTTTGAATAATTTCGGAGCGGGTCTTTTTTGTGAATGGGTGAATTCTGTTTGAGGAATCGGCTTCACAGAATCAGATGAAATATCCTGTAAAGTCTCTACAACCAACTTGCCTCCTTCCAGGATCATTCGATCGTGCAACTCACCGGCAGATTCATTTTCACCGATTGGCATGCGCACTTGTTTGATCACATTTCCGGTATCAATTTCCTCATCAATGAAGAACGTACTCAATCCGGTTTCAGTATCTCCGTTGATAATGGTCCAGTTGATCGGAGCAGCACCGCGGTAATCGGGCAGAAGGGAAGCGTGCAGATTAAAGGTTCCTTTTTTCGGCATTTTCCACACCTCCGACGGAAGCATTCTGAAAGCTACTACAACAAACACATCTGCATTCAAAGCTGCCAGTTCGGAAATGAAATCCGGATCTTTCAGTTTTAATGGTTGTAAAACCGGAATGTTATTTCGCACTCCGAATTGTTTTACCGGACTTTCATGCATCAGCTGCCCCCGTCCTGCAGGTTTATCAGCAACGGTTACAATCCCAGCCAGGTTCAGGCCGGCAGATTGAATGGCCTCCAGTATTCCGACGGAGAAATGGGGAGTTCCCATAAAAACAATGCGCAGATTATTCATGATATTTTAGGTTCTTTTGTCCAGTTAAACAATTTCAGATATGCGAAGGAAAGTGCTCCCATCGAAATAAAGTAGACATATTCGACCAACCAAACCAGGTGGATCGGCCAGGTCCAGACTTTGATAAAAAGATAAGCCGAAAGAATATACAAACATGTTGAAATACATTCGACCAATAACGTAATACGCGTTTGTCCGCTTCCACTGATGGTTTGGAAATAAACGCTGATAAAACCATAAATAAGAATGGACCCGCTGACAATACGAAGAATCGTTGCGCTTTCTGCAACGTGACCGGGATGGTCGGAAACCAATCGGATCAATGTTTCTGGATAGAGAATCGCTCCGTGAAAAGTCAGGAGCAGAAAACCGATCGTCAGGAACTGAATGCGGCGCTGAATAGTTGGAATGAAAAGAAATTCCTTCGCTCCATAGTATTGTGCGATGTACGTTTTCGTTGTTGCTGCAAAACCCCAGATAGGAATAAAGGCAAGGAAATAAATGTACCGGATGTTTAGGGAAACCGTCAGATTGTCTCCACCCATTTGTTCGATCCAGATAAAGAAAATCGTCCAGATCGAAAGTGCAATAATTCCCTGAAATAAAAGCGGCATCCCGATTTTCAGGTTTTCCCTGATTTGAAATTTACTGATGAATTTTGCCTGCAGAACCGGATAGTGTTTTCTTAGTTTTCCACCTAAAAGCGTACTTAAAAGAAACAGCATCGCTAAAAACTCGGCACTTGTAGATGCAATAGCTGCTCCTTCAAGACCCAGACGCGGAAACGGGCCAATTCCGAACACAAGGAAGTAATCCAGAACAATGTTCGAAACTGCTGCGATCAAAGCGGTCAGTAATACAAGAGTTGTTTTACCAACCGCCAGGTAAGAGGCCTGAATGCTTAAAGTAATGGTTGCAGCCCAGAAGGAATAACTTCTGATTTCCAGGAAGGATTGTTCTGCTTTTGCAAGTTCGGGATTTGTTACCAGGTAGCGCATCAGTGCAGGCATTCCCAATTGTACCAAAATGGTCATAAAGATTGCTGCCGCAACTAAAATGGCAAAGTTGGATTGGAAAACTGCGGCAAATCCTTTGGTGTTTTTTTCTCCGACTTTTTGAGCCATTGCAATTTGTGCTCCGTCTCCAAGCCCGGTGAAAACCATGTAAAAAGTAATGTACCACAATCCTGCACTTCCCGAAGCATCGTAAGCAAGCGTACTGTAGCGGCTTAGAAATGCGGCATCCGTGATGGAAATAATGGATTGAATAAATCCACTAAGCATCATCGGTAAAGCCATTCTAAGAATGGATTTATACTGTATGTCGAGCATTAGATAATCTGTAAAAGCAGCCCTTTCAAGTATTCTCCTTCCGGATGAAATGCATTGATCGGATGATCAGCAGGCTGATGTAATTGTTCCAATATTTTAACGGTTCTTCCGGATTCAATTGCTGCTGCAATGATCGTGTTATTGAATAGCTGTTTATCAACCACTTGTGAGCAGCTGTAAGTCATCAATAATCCACCCGGACGAATGTGCTGAATCGCCATTGCATTTAAGCGCTTGTATCCTTGAACAGCCTGGTGTCTTTTGTCGCGGTGTTTCGCAAAAGCCGGTGGATCCAGGATGATAATGTCGTATTCTTCACCCGTTTCACGAATGAAATTCATCGCATCCGCAACAATGGATTGGTGGTTCTTAAAACCGTTCAATTCGATATTGGCATCAGTGAGTTCGATCGCTTTTTTCGAACTGTCGAGTGAATGGACTTCTTTTGCGCCATCCTTAAGAGCTGCCAAACTAAACCCTCCGGAATAACAGAACGTATTCAGGATTTTGGCTCCTTCAGCATATTTTGCCAATAAAGCCCGGTTTTCTCGCTGGTCAATAAAGAATCCGGTTTTTTGCCCGGTAATCCAATCCAATTGATATTTTACCCCGTTTTCCAGCGCAATATGAGGAGTTTCACAAAAGCCAAATAAATAACCGTCTTCAACCGGAATTCTTCCCGGAAGCGTTTCCTTCGATTTGTTGTAAACTGCTTTCAGATCGTCTCCCAATGCGTAAATCAATGCGTTTTTGATCAGCTCAATTTGCAGATACATTCCCAAACTGTGACATTGGATTACGGCAACTCCGCCATAAAAGTCGATGACCAGTCCCGGCAATTCGTCTCCTTCTCCATGAATCAATCTGCAAATAGTATTGTCTTCTCTGAAAAGATGTAGTTTTTTTCGAAGTTCTACAGCATTCGAAACCCGCATATTGAAGAAATCCTGATCAATTGCTTCCTGATTGAAT